>NZ_CP183797.1:0-19678 GCF_048568385.1 Staphylococcus sp. LKG3-1 | reverse complement strand
AAGAAAATCAGTATGTTCAGTTAAACCACCACTCGAAGGCCATTTTAATGAAACGTACAGTCCAAATAAAACAGGCATTTGTATAAGTAATGGCAAGCATCCTAGCATTGTCTTCATAGGATTCATATTGTACTCTTTATATTTGTCCATCATTTCTTGATTCGCTGTCATTTTTTCTTCTTGCGTATTCGCTTTTTTTATTTTCTCTTGTATCTTAGTTAATTCAGGTTTCACAATTTCCATTTTCTTACGCATCAAATGCCCATTTTTAGATTGAGCTAACATGAACGGTAACATGATAATTCTAACGATTAAAACGATTGTAATGATTGCTAATCCATAATTATTATCAAATATAGAGCCTAACCAATGTAAAAGATGATCCATCGGTACTGCAAAAGTATGATAGAAAAAGCCATTTCTATTTTCTGACTTTGAATAATCACAAGCTGAAAGCAAAGTGAAACTTAATAATAGTAATACTATTAGCTTTTTTCTATGTATCAATTATTTTTCATTCCTTCATTATATATTCTGTACACATCTTCTTCTATAGATGTAAAATTATCCAAGGTCATAAAATCCTCATTTTCTAAAATCCTAGAGATTGCTGTATTCAAAGTATTTTTATAATTTGCTGGTAAGCGATTTTCTAATGGTAAAGTGTTTAGCCATTCGTCAATTTCATTAAAAAATTCATCTTTTTGATAAACAAAATCTTGGGTCAAATAATCAAAGCATTGACAATACTGCTTCAAATATTGAATGGCTTTATTATCATCATTTTTAACGTAATATAATGCAAATTTATAATAGCAATTCATACTTAAGTGAGGGTACAAATAATCCACATTAAAAGCTTTGTTTATATAATGAAGCTTAGATTCTAAATATTCTATTGGAATAGAATATAAGTCATAAGTAAGCATTAAAGCAAAGTCATGCATATAAATCATGAGAGATTGATACATATCTGTCTGAATTACATTTTTGGCTTTTGAAATATTTCCTTTTTGTAAATAAGCTAAAGTTAAGATAGCATTTTCACCAATTTTTAAATCAAAATCAGGTGTATTATCTATAACTGATGAATAGTCACCTTCAAACATATACATTAATGTTTGATATCCTTGCGCATGTCTTTTCAAGTAAATAGATTCTGAGTTATCCTCTGTTGTTTTAATTATTTCATAAGCTAATTTTGTTGTTTCTTTAACTTGTGTTTCATTCTCACAATATAAAATATTATTTGCTAAAATCCCTAACAATGAGTTGAGGAACTTAAATTCATTACAATGACTAATATAGTAATCACGTACAGTTGATACATATTCTTCATAACTAGTTTTATTGATCATCTTAGATAATGATATAGATACTTCCTTAATTTCTTCATCTGTCATAGTAATGCTATAGTTAAGCAGATCATCCACTGAAATATTAAACACTTTTGCTAGTTTTGGTAGCATTGTAATATCAGGGTAAAGTGTTGCATTTTCCCACTTAGAAATAGTTGTTTTTGTTGTATTAAGATATTCAGCTAGTGCTTCTTGAGTCATTCCCCGTCTTAAACGTTCTTGTTTGATTATTTTAGATACTTTAATCATTAATAACACCTCTTATATTTAATGTTACTAGAAATTTTAAATAAGGTATATTTCTTATATAACAACTTAAAGAAACAAAATTTCCTAATAAGAAACAACAGCATGTTAAAAAAAACCATCTCTTTTAAAAGAGATGGTTTAAAAATTTTGCCTCAATAACGAACGTTTTTATATTAATAGTGATAGAATTATATTTTAAACTTAGCAAAAAAGGTGTTAAATATGATTGGAAAATAACACTCTACATAACAATATGAGTTAATCTTATAAAGTTATATACTTATAAATATCTACTATGTAATATAATAATATTTATAGTTATAAACAAATATGTAATAATCAAGCCTAAGATTAAATATATGTCAAAAAGTTGCTCACCTCATATTTCAAGCGATTAGATGTATCTTAAACAAGAATTTAAATAAGAAATCAATAGTCAAGTCCAGACTCCTGTGTAAAATGCTATACAATGTTTTTACCATTTCTACTTATCAAAATTGATGTATTTTCTTGAAGAATAAATCCATTCATCATGTAGGTCCATAAGAACGGCTCCAATTAAGCGATTGGCTGATGTTTGATTGGGGAAGATGCGAATAATCTTTTCTCTTCTGCGTACTTCTTGATTCAGTCGTTCAATTAGATTGGTACTCTTTAGTCGATTGTGGGAATTTCCTTGTACGGTATATTGAAAGGCGTCTTCGAATCCATCATCCAATGATGCGCAAGCTTTTGAATATTTTGGTTGATCGATATAATCATGAATCAATCGATTTTTAGCCTCACGCGCTAAGTTAATATCTGTGAACTTAAAAATTCCTTTAACAGCTTCTCTGAAAGATTTTGAATTTTTTTTAGGAATGGTGGTAAAGATATTTCTTAGGAAGTGAACTTGGCATCTTTGCCAACTTACGTTGGTGAAGGATTTTCTAATGGCAGAGACTAATCCTTTGTGCGCATCAGAAATAACGAGTTCCGTACCTTGTAAACCGCGTTCTTTTAGGTATTCAAAAAATGTTGTCCAGGTCTCTTCGCTTTCGCCACTTTGAATCATGAAGCCGATAATTTCACGGTCGCCATCTTTGGTTATTCCAATCGCTATATGACAGCTTTTTGAGAGTACTCGATTTTCTTCTCGTACTTTTATATAGAGTACATCGGTCATTAAGTAAGGATAATTTTTTTCTGATAATAAACGATTCTGCCACTCGTTAACCATAGGTTCTAGCTGTTCTGTTAAGCTAGAAACGAAGGACTTAGAGACGGATTTACCACAAAGTTCTTCCACAATTTTTGATACTTTACGAGTTGAAACGCCTGATACATACATTTCCAACATTGAAGCCATGAGGGCTTTTTCGTTTCGTTGATAACGTTCAAACACTGTGGGTGAAAAATGGCCATCACGTGTTCTGGGTACTTTTAATTCTAGCGTGCCTACACGTGTCGTAAAGCTGCGCTCATAATAGCCATTTCGTTGACTTTGTCGGTTTTCTGTTCGTTCATATTCTTTTGCTTGAATATATTCTGTTCGTTGATTTTCCATTAGTTGATTAAATACCGTTGTTAAAATATTTTTAGAAACGTCATCCTTTACAGAATATTCAATAATGCTTTGAATCTCTTCGCTTTTCAGTGTAAAATGTACTTGGGTCATGTAAAAGTCCTCCTGGGTATGTTTTTGTCGTTAAAAACATTGTACCGTAAAAGGACTGTTATATGGCCTTTTTACTTTTACACAATTATACGGACTTTATCGAAATCAATTTACATTATATAAAAGTTAAAATAATAAATATTTATCGATAATACAAGTATGAACTAGATAGTATATTAAGTTAAATGGTTTAAAAATAGTTTATTTACCAAAAAAAGGAAAGGGATAGGCAAATGGTTAAAAAAAAGACTTTGAGCATCACAGAAATTGAAAATGGTATTAAAGATTTAATCAATAATCTTACTGAAAAAGAATTTATAACGAACTTTTTGATGTTGTATGATATTCCTAAAACATCAATCACTCGTGCGAAAGCGAAATTTGATAAAGGAGAACCTTTTGTTATCAAAAACAAACTACATTATACAGAAACTACGGGAGAGGTTGTATCAGCAATAGATGCAATCGAACATAAAATTCAAGACCAAAAATCTAAGCCACGCTACATAATAGCAAACGATTATATAAACATTGCAGCATTAGATATTCAAACACGTGACACACTCAACATTCCATTTGAAGAATTACCTTCAAAAGCTGATTTCTTTTTAGCATGGAATGGTATTGAAAAGGCGGATTATCAATCTGAACATCCGGCTGATCGAAAGGCTGCTGAACGATTTGCAAAAATTTATGATGTATTAGCAAAAGATAATCCCAATTCTGACGAGCACAGTTTTAACTTATTTTTAATTCGTGTACTTTTCTTATTATTTGCTGAAGACACAGGTATTATGGAAAAAGGGGTTTTTACCAATACACTTAAGACACGAACAAATGAAGATGGTAGTAACTTTAACGATGTCATCAAAGATTTATTTGAAATTCTAAATATCAATGAATCAAACCGTTTTGGAAAGTTCAATTGGCTAAAGGTGTTTCCGTATGTTAACGGCAAACTTTTTGACGAAGGTCATATACCATTAACTTTTACCAACGTTTCCAGAAAATTGTTAATTGAAGCAGGAGAATTACTTAATTGGAATGAAATTAATCCAGATATCTTGGGTTCTATGATTCAATCAGTTGCTTCTCCAGAAAACCGTCATAGTTCAGGTATGCACTATACAAGTGTCTCGAACATTATGAAAGTTATTAAACCACTATTTCTTGACGAATTAAAAAACGAATTTGAAAAATTATATATGAGTTATAAAAAAATTACAAATAAAAACATTACAAATAAAACACGTCAAGAAAATAAAAGGTCTATATTGAAATCATTAGGTAAGTTACATACTCGTATTTCAAACATTAAGTTTTTAGATCCTGCTAGCGGGTCGGGAAACTTTTTAATCATCACTTATAAAGAAATACGCAGACTTGAAATCAAAATTATATTACTAGAACAAGAAATCGAACAATCTGGGCAAATTCCAATGTCATCAATCCGTTTAAGTCAATTTAACGGTATTGAAATTGATGACTTTGCACACGAAGTTGCAAAAATATCATTGTGGATTGCCGAACATCAAATGAATGAAGAAATGGTAAAAGTAATACCGTCAGCAAATCCAGCTCTTTTGCCTTTAAAGGATGCTGGAAATATTATTCGTGGTAATTCATTACGTATTGATTGGAATGAAGTTGTGTCACATAAACCTAATGATGAAGTTTATATTATGGGGAATCCGCCGTATTTGGGTGCCAAATTACAAAACAAACAACAAAAATCTGATTTATCATTTGTGTTAGGCGATGAAATTAATAGTAAAAAAGTAGATTTTATAACTGGATGGTTTTATAAAGGGGCTCAATTTATTCGCAATTCAAATAATAGAGTAGCATTTGTTTCTACTAATTCTATTAATCAGGGCGAACAAGTTTCTTTAATTTGGCCTAAATTATTCGAGTATAGTAAGTTATCATTTGCATATACATCATTTAAATGGAAAAACAATGCTAAAAGTAATGCTGGAGTGACAGTCTCTATCATTGCCTTAGAATCCAAGGATCGTGAAACAATTAGTTATTTATATTCTGAACACGGGAAACAAATGGCAACGGTGATCAATCCTTATCTAACAATAGCGCCCAATATCATTGTGACATCACAAAATGAAAGCATTTCTGGATTTCCAAAAGCTGTATTTGGAAGTATGCCGCGTGATGGTGGTAATTTGATATTTTCTGAAGAAGAAAAAAATGAGTTGTTTGATAAATATACAAACAATATCGTCCTTCGTAAATATATTAAATATTATATTGGGGCTCATGAGTTTATCAACGATATTTTTCGTTATACGCTTTGGTTTGAAACACACTCTCAATATAATGAGTTATCAGATATACCAGAAATTGAAAAACGTATTAATAAAGTGAGAAAAATGAGATTGGAGAGTAAAGCAACTTCAACTAGGGAAGCTGGAAAAGTACCTTATCGCTTTGTACAAAATGGTGAACGTGTGAAATATTTTGAGGTTTATAGAAAAAAACATAATGGTAGTGATACTGGAATTAAACAAATTATAATTCCACGCGTTTCCTCAGAATCTCGTGATTATGTTCCAATGGGGTATGTTAATAATAATACTGTTATTTCAGATTCTGCGATAGTGATCTATAATGCTCCAATATGGCTTTTAGGCCTTTTACAGTCACGGATGCATATGGTATGGCTTCGTTCAATTGGAGGAAAACTTGAAACTAGGTATCGATATTCATCAGGGTTAGTCTATAATACTTTTCCAGTTCAAAATTTATCAACACAAAGAAAAAATGAAATAGCACGTGTTATGCTTGATATTTTAGACATAAGAGAGTATGAAGGAGGTTCTTTAGCTGAGTTATACAATACAAAAACTATGCCTAAAAGTTTACGACAAAAGCACGAAGAACTAGATGGGATTATTGATAGAGCTTACCGACAAAAGCCATTTAATAGCGATGAAGAACGACTGTCAATACTGCTCGAATTATATCAAAATATGACAAAAGGAGATTAGAATCATGACAGACAACCTATTCGAAATAAATTTTGATGAAACACAATCAAAATCAACAAACTCACTCGGTATGCGAGATATGCAAGCTCGCGTTTATGAAAAGCGTAATTCTAATTATTTATTAGTTAAGGCTCCACCAGCATCTGGTAAATCGCGTGCTTTAATGTTTGTTGGATTGGATAAATTAAAAAATCAAGATATCAAAAAAGTTATTATTGCCGTTCCAGAGCGTTCAATCGGAAAATCATTTAGAAATACTGATCTTCAAAAGTACGGTTATTATTGGGATTGGCATGTGAATCCCAATAATAATTTAACTACTACTGTAGGTAGAAAATCAAAAGTTAAACATTTCGTTAATTTTATGAATTCTAATAATCCAAATGATGATATTATAATCCTTACCCATGCAACTTTACGCTTTGCTTTTGAAGAATTAGATGATTCATATTTCGACAATTCACTTCTTGCTATTGATGAATTTCACCATGTCAGTCGAGAAGATAGCTCTGTTCTTGGAAATGCATTGCGGAGTATTATGAATAATTCAACCGCACATATTTTAGCAATGACAGGATCTTATTTCCGCGGGGATTCTACTCAAATATTGGAGCCATCTGATGAGGATAAATTTGATAAAGTGACCTACACATATTATGAGCAGCTAGAAGGATATCAATATTTAAAGTCTTTTGCTATGGGCTATAGTTTTTATCGTGGTCGCTATACAGAAGCTTTAGACGAAGTTATAGATGTTACAAAGAAATCAATCATTCATATACCTAATATTAATTCTGGTGAGTCAACTAAAGATAAATATAATGAAGTCGATCAAATTATGGATATAATTTCTGATGGCGGCGAAGTTCTTCAAAATAAAGATGGTATCTATGAAATTAGTCGTCCCGATGGAAAACATCTATTAGTTGCTGACTTGGTTAATGAAGAATCGCGTGAAAAAGTTACTTCTTATTTATCAAATATATCTGATGATATTGAAGATCTAGATAAATTAGATATTATTATTGCGCTTGGTATGGCAAAAGAAGGTTTTGACTGGCCCTTTGCAGAATACGCTTTGACAATTGGTTATCGTAACTCTTTAACAGAAGTTATCCAAATCATCGGACGAGTAACACGTGATAGCCCTAATAAAAATCATGCTCAATTTACAAATTTAATTGCTCAACCAGATGCACAAGATGACGAAGTTTTGTATGCGGTAAACAGTATTATGAAGGCGATTTCAGCTTCTTTACTAATGGAACAAGTGTTGGCCCCAGTGTACAAATTTAAGCCTAAAGATGAAAAAAAGTATAGTAGCGATAATGAATTGTCAATTCAAGGTTTAAACCCATCAAATACAACAGAACGAACGAAAAAAATCATTGAAGACGACATGTCTGACTTGAAGTCCAGTATTTTACAAAGTCAAGATATTCAAAACGCTATCGTGTCAGGCTCTGATGCAAAAACGATTAACAAAACATTAATTCCGCGTGTAATTATTGAACGCTACCCTGAGTTGACTACTGAGGAATTAGAAACAGTTCGTCAACATGCAGTTGCTGATATTAATGTTTCAGCAGGGTCTAAGACTTCGTCTGAAGATGGAAATCGTGAAATTATTAAAATGGCCGATAGGTTCATTAATATCGATGAGTTAAATATTGACTTAATTGATTCAGTTAATCCATTCCAAAGAGCATATGAAATGATCAGTCGTGATATTAATGCATCAACTCTACAATTTGTTCAAGATTATATATCATCTAAAAAATATGAATTTACACAAGAACAATTGATAGATGCATATCAACGAGCAAAACAATTCCGATCTGAGAACGGGCATAACCCAGATAGAAATAGTAAAGATGAGGGTGAAAGGTATTTAGCATTTGCACTATTAAGATTAGCTGAAATTAAACATGAACGAGAGGTTGAACAAGAAAATGACGAATAATTTAGATGATATTTTTTCAGATGATTTATTCGATGACTTAACTAAGCAAGTAAAAAAGAAAAAAGCAGAAAAATTGGATCCAGAAATCATTAAGTTTCAAGAAATTTTAAATTTTGTTAAAGAAAATGATAGAGAGCCAAACAAGACTGATGAGTGGTCAGAAGAACGTGCATTATGGGCAAGACTTCAAGGTTTTCGCGAGAAAAAAGAGCGTTTAGATAAAGTTAAACATCTTGACGAATTAAATTTATTAGACAAAAAAGGGAATTATTCAGATAGAATGAACTTAGATAATAATGCTAATCAAGTAAATAACCTTAATGAAGTCTTAGAAGATGAAAATTTATTCGATGACTTTTCTGATTTACTTGATGTTTCAAGATATAAAAGAACCGTTAATGCAGCAAGTAAAAAAAGCTCGCGGAAGCATGCAACTAATTTTGATAAATATCAAAAACTATTTGAAAAAGTTCATGAAGACATCGCTAATGGTAAAAGGAAAATTATACCTTTTGAAAAATATGACATTGAAGCTGGGAGATTTTACATTCAAAATGGTGTAATGTTATATATTGTATCCATTTCTAGTGAAAAATTTACTGGGGATAACGGAAAAGAGAATGCACTTATGCATGTGGTTTATGAAAATGGAACAGAAAATAAGCAATTATTATTACAATCATTAGCTTCTTCCTTATATTCAAAAGAACGTCATGGTAGAATGGTAACAAATATTGTTGACGACGAGTCGCTCTCTGAAAGATTTGGCGCAGAGTTTACCACTGGGTATATATATGTTTTAAAATCATTAAGTGAAAATCCAGAAATTAGAAAAATAAACAATTTATATAAAATAGGATTTACTAGAAATAGGATTGAATCTAGGATCGTTAATGCTGAAAATGAAGTTACATACTTAAACGCTCCAGTTCGCCTAGTATTATCTGCAGAGGTTAAAAATTTAAATGCCCAATTATTAGAACGTACTTTACACCACGCATTTCAAGATAAACAAGTTATTTTTCAAGATTCTGCTTATAAAAAAGCTACAGAGTGGTACATTGTAAGTATTGATGAAATAAAAGAAAAAATAAATAAAATATTATATGATATACAAATGTAAATTTTAATCATTTAATTAATCATATATTATAAATTTTTGATATGATTATAACCATGCTTATACTATAGAATTAGAAATTTATATGAATTTAACTTTATTGACATAAGTTATGATTATCAGAAGTTCTAGCATAAAAAAGCACTACAAGTTCATGAGCTTGTAGCGCTTTTTATTGTGTTAATTACCAAACAACCGACTCCAGAAACCTTTTTTAGGTGATTTTTCTTCCTTATCTTCGTATTCATTATCTATTTCTTCGAATTGTTTATCGTCTATTGTGGATGGTTCTTCATTGAGGTTTTCATTCTCTTTCTCTTCAGGTATATCTTTATGCTGTACCTCTATGGGCTGTTCCTTTTCTGGTTGCTGATTAAAATCTTTAGTTTCTTCGGTAAACTTTGCTTCTTGCGCCTTAACATTTTGTCTATCATTAGAAGGTGTATCAAAGGAATAATTAAGCTGTCTTTCTTCCTCTAATTGATTTTCTAGTTTTTGAATTTTTTTATTACTTTCTAAAGCCAATATTTGCTGATTCTCTAAAAGTCTATTAAGTGTATTTATTTGCTCTTTATCTCTATTTGATTGTTCTTTATATATAGCTACTTGGTTATATAATTGTTTTATTGTCTCATCTTTCACCAGGTTATCATTATTAGGTTCAGCTTCTTCTTTTTTTTCACCTTCAAAATCATCATTCTTATTTTGATTTTTTCTTATTCGGTTTACTACTATAGTTTCATCTTCACCGGATAAGTAATTTACGTTATCGATTTTTTGAAATTTTACATTTGCTTTTTTAGCATTATTATAAACAGTCATTTTTGTTACGTTTAATTCATCGGCAATTTCCTTCATACTTTTCATATAATGGCCTCCATATAATTATACACATGACATTTATACCATTATATAGCTATTATACTTGTTATTACAAGGGCATATAATTCATTATACATATAGCTATATACGGTTATACGTATAACTATATAGGATTATATGTATAAACTTTCAACCCTACATGTATAGGTGTTATACACCCTTTATACTTGCTATATAAGCGTTTATACGCTGTTATATGACATAACCATATAAAGGTATTATACGAAGCTTTATCTTTTTTGAAAATGCATACATCCAAATGTATATAAACAATTTAACAAAGCTTTTAAAAGTGTTATTATAAATATATATAAAAGAAACCCAACTACGGGAATAGTCAGGTTTCTTCGGTAATAAAACAAGTGATTTGTTTGTTTATATATTTGTTATATTCTTATTATATATTCTAAGAATTATTAGTGCAAGTCGAATACATATAAACTTACTTATAGCTTTTTATTACCTCTTTTAGAAATTTAAATATGAAAGAGGTTTTTGTATGTCCAACTTTAACATTAAAGAAATCCAAAAAGAAAAATTTTATCAATTACCTAAAGTGTTTTTTACGAATCCTAAATATGTTAATTTGTCTAACGATGCAAAAATAACATGGTCAATATTAAGAGATCGTTTAGATTTATCTATAAGAAATAATTGGGTAGATAAAAATGGAGATATATTTTTTATTTATACCAATGAAAAGCTTAAATCTATTTTAAATATTAGTAGTCCAAATAAGTTATCTAAAATTAAAAAAGAATTAACTCAAGCTGATTTATTCAATCAAATAAGAGTAGGTTTAAATAAACCTAATAAATTATATATTAAAAAACCGGAAGTAACAGAAGCTGATGTATATTATATTTCACAACAAGAAAATGATATAGAACAGCGTAATAACACGGACGTATCAAATTCATACGTCCAGAAATATGATAATGATACATCAAGAAATATTAATTTGATACATCATGACATATCAAAAGAATACACTAATGATACTGACTTAAGTAATACTGACTATATAGAGACTAAGAATAATGATACGCATGATATGAATGATACATATAACAATTCAACAAACCACAATCATTCGAATCATACAAATCATCAACAAAATGAATTTAATAATGATGCCTTAAAATTCCAAGTGCTTGAAGAATTGCCACAACAAATCAAAGATTACGTAAGTAATTTTGAAATTAGAGAAATTCGTATTATTAAAAGTGTTTTACTCAAAGGGAAGAAATCATTTAATAATGCCCATGATACCTATTATCGTTTAGAAGATGTTGAGTTTGAAATTGTCAGTGTCTTAAAACGTTTTAAAGCGATGCTGCTACAAAAGAATGAAACCGTTGAAGCTATGCAAGGATATTTAATGCAATCGATTAAAGCTGAACTTGAAGAAATACACGCACTTAATATGCGTCGTCAAAACATGAAACAACATAATATCTTTAGCCAATAATTTAGATAATTTTATAGCAATCAAAGAGACTTCAAAATACTCGGTTAAGTCATCAGATTTTTTAACTGATAATGACGAAAAAAATCAAGAAATCGTAAATGATTTAGAAAAAGGTTTATACCGAAAACGTATGTTGAGTTATGGTGGTTTGCTTAAACAAAAACATAAAATTTTAAATTTAGACGATGCCGAAGATGGCAATTTGATTAATACAAGTGACGAAGATAAAACAACAGACGAAGAAGAAAAAGCACATTCAATTACTGCAATTTGGAATTTTGAAAAACAAAATTATTACTTAAAAGATTTGAAACGTTAGCTAAAAAGCTAGCGTTTTTTTATGTTTTTTGCCCCTGCGGGAACTATAGGATTAACCAGCATGGTTACCCAGTTTTTACGCGAAAAATAATTTTGTGCGTAAATGGGCAGTGTCTGAATTTTTTTGCCAGTACATGCCAAATTTTTAATTTGCATGTAACTGGGCAGTGTCTAAAAAATAGTCACTGGTTTTGCTCAAATTTTTGTTTGTGGAATTAGAATATATTTATTTGGCTCATATTTGCGTTTTAAAAGCTTGTGTAGGTTTTTAGGTATAAAACTATATGATTTACCCCTAAATCTTTAAAATGCCCCCTTAAAACTCAAAATAAAGGTATTTAAAATTTTAAAAAATAAAAAAGCTACTAGCAAAAAACTAGTAGCTTAAATCTTAGTTAAATTTTGATGTAGTATTAATTTTTATATCTACGCTACAACGTCGATTCAAATTCGTGCAGTATTAATTTTTGTATCTGCGCCACAACGCCGATTACTAATAATGCAGTATTAATTTTTATATCTGTGCTGCAACACCGATTACTTAAAACTAAGATAAAAAATCGACGAAGGTCGATTATGGTTTTTGCACGCGTTCTTTTTAGAACGCATAAGTGCGCCCTTACGGGATTTAACTAGATTATAACGACGAAAATCAGACCTGTAAAGCGATAACTATTGTGATAAAGTTTGCTAAAAAGGAGTTTTGAAGTTGAAAAAAACAGAACGTAATTTATTTTCTATTTTCTTATCTTTAGGAAGTCTTTTTGCTATCTTTAGTGGTTTCTTTATTTTGGGCATTGGAATGTTAATTGGTGGAGCAACTTTATTAACTAAAAGTATTTCTGAAGAATAAAAGAGTTGACGCATTTATGCCGAGAAAATTTATTGTGCGTTGAGAAGAACCCTTAACTAAACTTGGAGACGAATGTCGGCATAGCGTGAGCTATTAAGCCGACCATTCGACAAGTTTTGGGATTGTTAAGGGTTCCGAGGATCAACGTCAATAAAGCAATTGGAATAAAGCATCTATGATTATTTGAAAACATAAGTTATAATACATTCAAAAATATTTTTGAATGAGGTGTAATTATGATTCAGACTATTGTAACTGCTGCTATTCTTTATATTGCGACAGCAGTAGATTTATTAGTAATTTTATTAATATTTTTTGCTAGAGCAAAGACTAGGAAAGAATATCGAGATATTTATATTGGTCAATATGTAGGTTCTGTGGCATTGATTGTCGTAAGTTTATTCTTTGCCTTTGTCTTAAATTATGTTCCTGAAAAATGGATATTAGGATTATTAGGGTTAATACCGATTTATTTAGGAATTAAAGTAGCTATTTATGATGATTGTGAAGGAGAAAAGAGAGCTAAAAAAGAATTGAATGAAAAAGGATTGTCTAAATTAGTTGGTACGGTTGCAATTGTTACAATAGCAAGTTGTGGTGCTGATAATATCGGTTTATTTGTTCCGTATTTTGTGACATTAAGTGTTACTAATTTATTAATTACTTTGTTTGTCTTTTTAATTTTAATTTTCTTCTTGGTATTTACTGCACAAAAATTAGCTAATATTCCAGGAGTTGGAGAAATTGTTGAGAAATTTAGTCGTTGGATTATGGCTGTTATTTATATAGCTTTAGGTTTATTTATTATTATTGAAAATGACACTATTCAAACAATTTTAGGATTTATATTTTAATTTAGGTTGTGATTTTATATGAGTTATGAAAATGCTTGTGATGTGATCTGTGTACATGAGGATAAAGTTAACAATGCTTTAAGTTTTTTAGAAGATGATAAATCTAAGAAATTACTTAACATTTTAGAAAAAATTTGTGATGAGAAGAAATTGAAAATCATATTATCTTTGATTAAAGAAGATGAGTTGTGTGTTTGTGATATTTCTTTGATATTGAAAATGAGTGTTGCTTCAACTTCACATCATTTAAGACTTTTATATAAAAATGATGTACTTGATTTTTATAAAGAGGGAAAGATGGCATATTATTTTATTAAAGACGATGAAATAAGAGAGTTTTTCTCTAAAAATCAGGAGGGTTTTTGAAACGAGTGAAACGAGTTTCTTCTTGTCTTGATACTATATAGAAATAACGTTCTTTTTTAATTATAATTGATATAAGGAGTGATTTTAAATGGAATTAATTTCTAAATTAATTCAAGAAGATATAAATAACGACTCAGAATTAGAAACATTGTACAAAGAACAAGGAGAGAAATTAGAATTCTCAATAGCTGTTGTTAGTTTACGAAAAGATATTGGATGGTCACAAATGCAGTTTGCTCAAAAACTAAAAGTACCTCAAACAACTATTGAAATTATTGAAAACGGGGATGTACTTCCAACAATGTCTCTTTTAAGATCAGTAGCTGATGTAACAGAAAAGAAATTGTATATTTCATTTGTATAATTAAATAATATAAAAATGTAACAATGCAAGTGTTAACTATTATTTTGAAAAATTATAGTTAACGTTCATTTTATGTTTTTAAATTTCTTGAAGGTTAGGCGAGAGCAGTATTGGAAAAAGAAAAGTCACTAAAAAAAGAGATTCAAGATTTTTACTTGAATGGTGGAACATATGATGAAAAAGAAATATATTTTGGAGATTCAGTAGGTAAAGAAAAATTATAAAATTAATTTGGCAAATGGACTTCTTAAATACAGAAGTCCATTTTTTATGAATGTATACCTTAAGTAAATGTAATTCAAAAAGTCAAAAATAACTTAAGAGCTCTAAAGCTCTACTGCTAATAATTTAATAAACTCATTCTTTATAATGAATTTTTGGACATGTTGTGATTGATTTTATTAAAAGGTTATTATTTTTTATGCTAAAAACAGAATAAAAAATAAGAGCATAAGGAAATACAATGCCACTGACGTGTCAATCAGCATAGCTGATGTATTGTTCTTACCATTCCTTCGTCATTTGCTCTCACTATAAATGCGGTTATACCAGTATTTATAGTACATTTACATTAGACAAAAATGAATTAAGTAATTTTTATTCTATAAATTACGAATGGCATTATTAATGTGAACACCAATCCTATAGATAAAGCCTATTTAAAGGGCTTCAGAGACCCTTTTATTCTAGTAGAATAAAGAATTTTGAAGTTTTATTCTGATAGAATAAGCCATTTTTGACAAAATGAAACACCAAAAACGAAATTTAAGTAGTTATAGAAAATGAATTTGTGTTATTAATTGATACTTAAAATTTTAAAAAGCAATAAAACAAATCGCAAATTTTTATATGTTAAATTTTATGTTTTTTAAATTTATAAGGAGCTATTTTGGTATGAAGAGTTAGAAGTTTATTCACTAATGATTTTTTTAATCTCTTCTTTTTAAAAATCATTTTTGATATTTGATTATGTGCAAACGTGTTCTAATTTATATAAATTGAGAAAAGAGCAAGGATTCCTTTTTCAGAAATCATTAATTTATGATTTATTTGATTAAGTAAACAAAGCGCTTAATAGATTAATTATTTCTATTAAGCGCTTTGTATTTTAGATATGTATTGTCTCATTTTCATTTAAACGTATCTTTCTTTATGCATTATTGACTGCTTATAAAGGAACATTGGTAGACAAATGAATAATGATAATAAATACTACATTTATTTATAGATCCTTTGCTTTTTCATTTTTTTGCGTTTTTAATTCCTGATTTTTAAAGGCTTCTAAAATCTCTGGATGGTTTTCTTTAGCATAAAATACTAACAACGCATCCATAAAATCTATTTTACTGTCTCGTTCTTCTGCTACTAATTCATCAAATAATGGTTTGAAAGTTCTGTGTATTTTAATAGATGTTTTTTCTCTAGTTATTTTTTCTTTCGACATTTAAAATCCTCCTTAAGTATAAAACACTTACAATTTTATTAATGCATCTAAATAAACTGTAATAGTATTTTAGTTAGTTCATCTTTAACTAATTCATTTCAATATTTGCAAATTTTTTTAATAATATACTCATATTTATTATAAACATTTTGACTTTAGAAAAAGTGGAAATTGTATTATTTTAATCGAAGTAACTATATTATTTTATCATTGAGCTGACATAATTCAACTTATCGGAAGTGCATATGCTTACGTATTCACAAATGATATAATAACAGAGTCGCCTTAACTTCCGGCGGTATTTTCGACGGAAGGAGGTGCTTAATATGCTTATGATCTTCGTTCACATCATTGCACCAGTCATTAGTGGCTGTGCAGTTGCGTATTTTACTTACTGGCTTAGTAGTAAACGCAATAAATAGGAGGCGACGTTAAGCCGCATCAAAAAATCCCCTCACTACCACAAATAGTGAGGGGATTGGTGCATATATGCATATAATCTTCGTTAGATGTATTATAACATCATAGTGGAGAGGAATGCAAAGATAGAAGGAACATTAAAGGAGGAAGATTATGAAAAGTAAAAAAAGTTTGGAAAAATTGTATGATGATTTATTTAGTACTAATTTTTTAATTAACTATGGTTATTTTGATATTACTCCAAAAAATAATCAAGATATAACAGATTTAAATAGCTATGGTAAATCAGATGCATTTTATTTGAAAATATTTAACATGAGTAAGTTAGCAGAATATATTTCTGATAATCCGTTTTATACTATGAAAATGTTTAATGATAAAAAAGTATATAGTACTGAACCAATAACATTTACTATTCCGAAAAGTAATATATCAAGGAGAGAGTATAAAATCCCTAATATATATAGCTATTTAAATTTGATGTTTTTTATACAAAAAAATAAAGAGGAATTTAAAAGAATTTTTCTAGCTAATAAATTTTCAACATCTAAATTTTTTTCACTTGCAGATTTTGATTTTAAATTTACGGATAATTTAAAAAAGACTTTACTTTTCGGGGGGAATCATATATTAAATGTTGATTTATCCAATTTTTACCATTCTCTCTATACACACAGTATCCCTTGGGTAATAATGGGGAAGAAAAATGCTAAAAAAGAAAGGGATAAAGGGTTTTCAAACAAATTAGATAAGTTAATTGCCTCCTGTCAATACAATCAAACTCATGGAATACCTACTGGGAATATTTTAAGTCGTATTATTAGTGAATTATATATGTGCTATATTGATTCTGAAATGGAAAATAAAGGATATAGGTATGCGAGATACGTAGATGACATATCATTCCCGTTTAATTTTGAAGAGGAAAAAGACAAGTTTTACAGAGATTTTAATAAGCTATGTATGAAATATGAATTGAAAATCAATGATAAGAAAACCGAAATAAATGATTTTCCATACATACATACACAGAACAAAGACTTTATATTTAATTATTTTAAAAATTATTCTTCAGATAGTAAAGAAGAAACTTGGATTATAGGTATTAAAAACTTTATTGATTTATGTATAGATGAAGAAAGAAAAGGTAATAAAGGCGCAATAAAATGTATTTTTCCAGTAATAGAAAATACCTTCAAGTATAAGAAAATCAATAAAAATAAAATAAGTAAGATATTTGGCTATACCAATAATATTACTAAATTTAACATTTTACAATTTATATTAGATTTATCACTAAAGGACTCTAAATTAACAAATAGATGTCTATCTTTATTAAACTATTTGGCTGTTAAAATGGATGATAAAAAAGTAGTCTCAAAACAAGTTAAACAGTATTTTAGAAATAGGAACGAAGAGATTAAAAATTTATTAGTATTTTATAATAAAAATGATTATCATCAAGAAACATACCAGATTCTTGTCTATATTGTTGAATATGATGTAGATATTCTTTTAAAAAAGAATGTTTTGAATTTACTAAATGAAAATACAGATAATTTATCTTTGTCATTATTGACAATAATTTATCTACGAAAGCCTTGGAGAATAGAAAGTTTATTGAAAAAAATTGATGACCTATTTAAAAATTCTAAGGATAGTTATCCCGAAAAAATAGGTGTAATGTCACAAAATTTATGGTATTTCAGATATTTTATTTATTATTTAATAAAAGAAAATGTAATTCCTAAAGATAAAATTAATAGTTATTGCAATAGTCAAAGCTATAGATCAAATCAAAAAGGATATAAGAGTGATTTAAACTGGCGTTATATTAATTCAAATGATGCTGTGGATGAATTTTTTAATGAATTATTAGAAGAAAAAGTACCACTTATAGATTTAGAGTATGTAAATTTAATATAATTAAATTTACAATTGTATTGTATGATTATTGTACGCTCTAAATAAACAAAAATAGTCCTCTTATTTTAATAAGAGGACTATTTTTGTTTAAAATTATTCAAGACCATTCGCTTTCTAACATACTCATTTGCCATAAATTATAATATTCTCCATTTAATTTTCTAAAGTCTCTTTTTTCTCCTTCTTTTATAAATCCAATCTTTTTGTAACTTTTAATAGCTGATTTATTAAAGGCAAAAACACCTAATTCAATTCTGTGTAGTCCCAAATCTTCAAAAGCCTTTTTCAATAATTTCTTTATTATTTTAGGGCCTAATCCTTGGCCACGCATTTGCGGATCACCTACTAAAACTTTACCTAACGTGGCGGAACAATTTTTAAAATCTATATTATTTAAAGCAATATGACCTATAATTTTTTTTGAATTATTTTCTTCAATGATAACTTTATAAATTATTTTACTAGAATTTTCTTTATTTGTGTCTTTAATATATTCCTTTAATTGTTCTTCATCTAGGGGATAATTAAAATCTGTACCTGCCCATTTGACTAAAAGTTCAGGAGAGTTTATCCAGTTTATTAATAAATCAAAATCTTTCTCCTCAAAATATTCAAACTTAATCAATAAATTACTCCTTAAATAATAGGTTATTAACTATAAAAATTCAGTGAATGTTGCAATATAAACAACCACTACAATTTTTTGATACTTTCTTCATCAACTTTCTATCTTAAATTTTCGATTTTTTATAAAGCGTTTTGTATTATCTAAATAACTCTTTACAATTTACTGATTTTTAAGCTTTTGCTAATAGATTTATGCAACTTTAATATTATAAGTAAATCTATGCACTTCATCATTAAATTTAAATTCTGCCCAAATTTTATACATCCCTTTTTTAGGAAAATGAGCATAAAAGGTTGTAGAATCAGGTGATTCTGGGTGAACATGAATATAATCAGTTAATTGCTCATCAAATATAATCACATGTCCTAAAGCTCCTAAATAAGGTTGGGGAGTTAATTCTGTATTGAAAGTTAAAGGGACATGTTCATCTTCTTTAGCACTTATAGAATTTAAAGTTACATGAACTCCTTTGTTAACTTTTACCCAATTTTTATCAGAATTTAAAGATGTTGTAGAGGTTATTTTATCTCCAATTTGCAGTTCAATAGGATGAACGGAATACACATGGTTTTTTGGTGTAACATCAACAAAAGCCTGGTAAGTTCCTGGCTCTAATTGTTGGTTAATTATAAATAAACCTTCATGCTTTTTTTGAGGGTGTAGGTGGTAATATTTCTCCATGTCATTAGATACTAAAACGAAATGCATTTCTTTTTCATGCATAGTATCTAATAATGGGGCATTATTAAATTCATCTTCTAACGTAATTTCTATATTACCATCTCTATATACAACATTTG
>NZ_CP183798.1:0-35404 GCF_048568385.1 Staphylococcus sp. LKG3-1 | reverse complement strand
CAATTTTTATCAGAATTTAAAGATGTTGTAGAGGTTATTTTATCTCCAATTTGCAGTTCAATAGGATGAACGGAATACACATGGTTTTTTGGTGTAACATCAACAAAAGCCTGGTAAGTTCCTGGCTCTAATTGTTGGTTAATTATAAATAAACCTTCATGCTTTTTTTGAGGGTGTAGGTGGTAATATTTCTCCATGTCATTAGATACTAAAACGAAATGCATTTCTTTTTCATGCATAGTATCTAATAATGGGGCATTATTAAATTCATCTTCTAACGTAATTTCTATATTACCATCTCTATATACAACATTTGCTTTAATTTCGGGTTTGTTTGAATGATATTCATGATTATGATTCATATTTTTATCCTCCTTAATTTTTAATAAGGGCATATCATTAAACGATATGCCCAACTATTTAAATTATTTAATTACATCGTAACCTTGATCTTCAATAGCTTCTTTAAAGTCGTTGAAAGCTACTTGATTTTCATCAAATTCAACTTCCACATTCCCATTCGCCAAGCTTACTTCTGAAGATGTTACACCATCTAATCCATTTAATGCTTTTTCAATTGAATGCTTGCAATGGTCACAGCTCATACCTTCTACATTAATAACTTCGTTAGTCAATGTTGTCACCTCCTTTCAAGAAATATAAGATTCTTATAATTTCATACGTTTTAGACGTAAAGCGTTTGTGACAACACTTACAGAACTTAAAGCCATTGCTGCTCCCGCAACCCAAGGTGCTAGCAGACCAATTGCTGCTATAGGGATACCTGCAACATTGTAACCAAACGCCCAAAATAGATTTTGGCGAATATTACGAATTGTAGATTTACTTGCTTTTATTGCTTTTGGAATTAATAAAAGGTCTCCTCCTAAAATAGTTATATCAGCAGCTTCGATTGCAACTTCTGTACCTGTACCAATGGCAATACCAATATCTGCTTTAACTAGTGCTGGAGCATCATTGACACCATCTCCAACCATAGCTACTTTTTTACCTTCAGATTGAATTTCTGCTACTTTAGAAGCTTTTTCTTCTGGTAAAACCTCTGCAATAATCGTGTCTATACCAACTTGTTTTGCTATTGCTTGTGCGGTACGTTTGTTATCACCAGTTAACATAGCAACTTCAATACCTAATTCATGAAGTTTTTGAATAGCTTGTTGGGCAGTATCTTTAACTGTATCAGCTACAGCGACAACCCCTCTCAATTCGTTATCTACGCTTATAAGCATTGCAGTTTTTCCTTCTTTTTCAAATTGAGCGAGATTTGTTTCAGCTTCATTAGTTTGGATTCCTTTTTCACTCATTAGTTTTCGATTTCCGACAAAAAGTTCTTTACCATCAATTGTTGCATTTATACCGCGCCCTGGTATAGCTTCAAAATGGTCTACTTCTAAAAATTCTAATGATTTTTCTTTAGCATAACTTACGATAGCTTCAGCTAGTGGGTGTTCAGAACCTTTTTCTGCACTAGCTAACAATTGTAATGTTTGATCATCTCCACTAAAATCAGTGACTTCAGGTGTGCCATTTGTTATAGTGCCAGTTTTATCTAAAACAACTGTATTAATAGCGTGTGTACCTTCAATGTGTTCTCCACCTTTAAATAGAATGCCATTTTCAGCAGCTTTTCCGGTACCCACCATTATAGAAGTAGGCGTAGCTAAGCCTAACGCACAAGGACAAGCGATAACTAATACTGCTATTGCAGCAACTAAGGCTGGTTCAAATTGTCCCGGCTGAACTAATGAAATCCATATAATAAATGTGAAAATCGCGATACCTACAACGATAGGTACAAAATATCCAGAAATAATATCTGCTAGTCTTTGTATTGGCGCTTTAGAACCTTGTGCTTCTTCGACAACTTTAACAATGGAGGCAAGAGCTGTATCTTTACCAACTTTTGTTGCTTCAACAGTAATTGCTCCATTTTTATTCATTGTTGATCCTATAACATTATCATTTTGCATTTTTTCAACAGGAATAGATTCACCTGTCAACATTGACTCGTCAATTGAAGTCATACCTTTAATTATTTTGCCATCTACTGGTATTTTTTCTCCTGGTTTGATAACTAAATAGTCTCCTTCTTTTACCTCACTTAAAGGAACCATAGTCTCTTCACCGTTGCGTAATATACGTGCTTCTTTAGCTTGTAAATTCAACAATTTACTTAACGCATTTGTTGTTTGTGTTTTAGCACGTGCTTCTAAATACTTTCCGAAAAGAATTAAAGTAATTAATACAGCACTTGTTTCAAAATATAGGTGTGGCTCATAATTTGTATTAATTAACCACTTAATCGATTCATAAATACTATAAAAGAAGGCTGCGCTTGTACCTAAAGCGACAAGAACATCCATATTTGCTGACCCATTACGAAGGTTTTTATAAGCGCCTACATAAAATTGCCAACCAATAACAAATTGAACAGGCGTTGCTAATACAAATTGGAACCACGGGTTCATAAATATATGTGGTATTTGAATACCAAATAAATGAACGAACATTGTCATTAACAATGGAGCTGCTAAAACAGCTGAAACAACTAATTTAATTAACTGTCGTTTTAATTGTTTTTCTTTTTGGGAACTTTTTTCTGATGCTTCTTTTTTAGGTTGTGCCTCATACCCTAGGTTTTTAATACGTTGTTGAAATTCATCTACAGACGTCATATCAGGGTTGTATTCTACAGTAGCACTTTCTGTGGTTAAATTAACTGTAGCCTTATTTACACCTGAGATTCGATTTAAAACTTTTTCGATTTTATTCGAACAAGCTGCACACGTCATTCCCATTACATCGAGATCCACTTTTTCGGTTAAAACTCCATAACCTGTTTTTTGAATTGTATTTGCAATATCTTCTAATGATGTAACATTGGGGTTATATTCAATTGTAGCTTTCTCTGTAGAAGGATTTACATTAGCGTTAACTTCATCTAATTTATTTAGATTTTTTTCTACTTTATTCGAGCAAGCTGCACATGTCATGCCTGTGATACCTAATGAGGTTTTTTTAATATTTTCACTCAATTATTTCTTTCCTCCTATTTTGAAAATTGTTTTAATACAACCATCAATTCTTTGATACTTTCTTCTCCGTTGCCATTTTTAATACCTTCACTTACACAATTAGATATATGGTCTTCAGTTACTATAAAACCCACTTGTTTTAGGGCTGATTGTATTGCTGTTATTTGTACTAGTACATCTATACAATATCTATCTTCTGCTATCATTGATTGTAAACCGCGCATTTGTCCTTCTAATCTTTTGAGTCTATTGAGCAATGCGTCATTGTTTTTAACAGTAGTAGTGTTCAATTTCACCCCTCCTCATATACCCTAACGGGGTATCTCTTGTTGGAATCTATATTATACCCCCAGCAGGTATAAGTCAATACAAAAGTTTCATATAAAAAATTAATATTTATAGTTTGTTTTAAGAGGTACACTTGTATAAAATGTATGCTAAAACTTATATTAGGAGAGATATATTTGGATAAAAATATACAACTTGAGCTTTACACAAGACCTACATGCTCTGATTGCCAAGAATCAAAAAGGTATTTAAACTCTCAAGAGATTAGTTATAGTCATAAAGATGTAAGTCAAAATTTGGACTTAGAAGAAGAAATGAAAAAAATATCAGGCAACCGAATTGTTCCCTTATTTGTTTTTTATAAAAAAAATTTTTGGGGTAAAAAAAAGTTGTTTAAATATTACGTGGGATTTGAAAATAACAAAAAAGATATATTAAATATATTGGAATAATTAAATAAACAGCCATTATTAAAAAATAATGGCTGTTTATTTAATGATGATGTTGACTGTCTTCTTCTTTCACGATACAAAACAATTTTTCACTATGATTATTGTTAGAAGTTTCAGTCTGTATTGTGACATGTTGAATATTTTGATGATTGAGTTCATGTTCTATACGTTTAAGTAAAAACTCATTTTCAGTAATGGTCATTGTATCTTCTACAACAATATGACAAGATAACGCGTTTAATCCGCTAGTTACTGACCAAACATGAAAGTCATGAATATTTTTAACTTCTTTGAATTTTTTAATAGTTTTAATAATGTCTTTTGTATTTATATTGCTTGGTGCTCCCTCCATTAATACATGAAGACTTGATTTTGTTACATAAAAGCCGCTACGTAGTACTAAAATTGCTACAATCACACTTGCTAAAGGATCCGCCCACCCCCATCTAAAAAATATAATGAGAAGGGCTGCTATAACTGCACCTATAGATCCAAGCATGTCGCTTATTACATGCAAATATGCTCCACGCATATTTAAGTTTTCTTCTACATCGCTCCCACGCAGCATTATCCAAGCCACAATAATATTAATAAACAAGCCTACCAAGGCGATAATTAACATGCCTGTAGAAGCTACCTCAGGGGGGTTTTTAAATCTCTCAATAGCTTCATAAAAAATATAGATAGCTATTAACATCAAAGTAATACCATTAAGTACAGCTGCTAGTATTTCAAACCTTTTGTAGCCAAAAGTTTTATTTGTATTAGCTTGCTTCGCTCCTAAAGTAAATGCAATTAAAGCAATACCTAAAGAAATAGAATCACTTAACATATGACCAGCATCTGAAATTAACGCAAGACTGTTAGTAAAGAAACCACCTAACCCTTCTACAATCATGTAACTTGTAATAATAATAAAACTAATTAATAAAGTCTTTTTGTTCGCGCCATGTGTATGATTATGATTGTGATCGTTTTCCATTTAATCCCTCCTCTTTTTAATGATGAAAAATATTTTCTATAATTTGAATTTTTGTTTTTATAACTATAGAGTTAAAAAATATAAAATTTCAATTAATGTTTTGTTACTCGAAGAAAATCATACTAACTTATGAATATATGCTCATATATTCATAAGTTAGTATGATTTTTATCCTTTGTCAATATAGAAATGCTTTGTATTTTGTATATTAAATAAAAACCCTACTTTGCTTTGGACAGTAGTGGGATTTTTGCATATGATAAACCACACTTCACTTGCTAAATATTAACTATATTATAATTAACAAGTGATAATTTCTTTTTAGAGAAAATAATGTATTCACGCCTAAAGGCGTGAATACATTATTTTTTTTTGAATAGTTTAGAAAAGATAGATTGTTTTTGTTCATTTTTTTTTGATGCTTTTGTAGTAATGATATCTTCTTTTGAATCTATATTATCAGTTTCTATTTTTTTGGTATTACTTAATATATTTTGGCTATTTAAATTCAAAGATTGTTCTTGTTTTAATGCAATTGTTAAATCATCAATTTGTCGATTCTTTTGTCGAATTTCTGATTCTAAATGCTCTATGTATTTATCGATATAACTGCTATATTGGTTATTTAATGATTCTGTTTTGTTTGTCGATTTTTCATCAAATTTTGTCGATTCTTTTGTCGTTTTTTTATTTAAAATTGTTTTTAGATAATCTATTGTATTATCATCTATTAATGATTTGTTACCTACTTTGTTTACCTTCAAATTTGAAGGTAAACTTTTTAAATGATAATGAATTGTTTGTTTAGAGACATCTAAAAGTTCAGAAACTTCCTTTACAGTTTTCATCAAATAACTGGGTCTCCTTTACTTTTTCATTTTTTGTAAAAACGCTTGACGTTCTTCTTCTGTATACGCAGATGTCTTAGATGTGGTTGGTTGATAAGTGTTATTTTTTAACCATTGTGGCGTCATTTCACGGCTTATATATTGTTTTGGTTTGCCTGTACTTATCATATTAGATTGTCGTTTCGAATGAATACGTTTCTCAGGTTCAAAAGAAAATTCTAACCATTCAATCTTTCGTCCTTTTTTAGCTTTAATTTTATTAATATTGAGATTTTTAAATAAAAAGCCTAATTCTTTAATTATTGGTTTAAATACATACTTATCAATTTCACTCATTCGATAACTTTTCGGAATATCTAAACGTTCTCTGAAATCATTAATTTGAATTTTGAAATATCCTGTATGTTTATATTGCTTTAGTAATCTAAACATATTTTTTGCATAAGTTGATTTTAGTTGTGTCATTTCCTGTAGTTCAAATTTAGTGAAATCAGCAGTAATTGAATTGAGTATATGCTTCAAATCATTATTAACACTAATAGACAGGTATTGTTTTTTTATATCAACTTTATAAGAAGTGAACAATACAAATTTTTCAAATGATTGCTCGTTACGTTCTGTATAAGTTAAATGCAACATTTTATCGTATACATGTTCTAAATCTTTTATAAAACGCGCTTGTGATCGTGAGTAATAATTACTAAGATGTTTTAATTCATCAAAAGGTATTTCTAGTTTACGTGTGTCTTGTTCTTTAAGTTTATTACACAATGTAAAAAACGGTTCTGTTGCAAAGTAAAAAATATAGCTAATCACTAATATATCATGTCAGTGTTCGTTTAACTTGCTAGCATGATGCTAATTTCGTGGCATGGGGAAAATCCGTAGATCTGAAGAGACCTACGGTTCTTTTTATATAGAGCGTAAATACATTCAATACCTTTTAAAGTATTCTTTGCCGTATTGATACTTTGATATCTTGTCTTTCTTACTTTAATATGACGGTGATCTTGCTCAATGAGGTTATTCAGATATTTCGATGTACAATGACAGTCAGGTTTAAGTTTAAAAGCTTTAATTATTTTAGCCATTGCTGCCTTCGTTGAAGGTGCCTGATCTGTAACTACCTTTTGAGGCTTACCAAATTGTTTAATGAGACGTTTGATAAACGCATATGCTGAATGATTATCTCGTTGCTTACGCAACCAAATATCTAATGTATGTCCCTCTGTATCAATGGCACGATATAAATAGCTCCATTTTCCTTTTATTTTGATATACGTCTCATCAATACGCCATTTGTAATAAGCTTTTTTATGCTTTTTCTTCCAAATTTGATATAAAATTGGGGCATATTCTTGAACCCAACGGTAGATCGTTGAATGATGAACGTTTACACCACGTTCTCTTAATATTTCAGATATATCACGATAGCTCAATGCATATCTTAGATAGTAGCCAACGGCTACAGTGATAACATCCTTGTTAAATTGTTTATATCTGAAATAGTTCATACAGAAGACTCCTTTTTGTTAAAATTATATTATAAATTCAACTTTGCAACAGAACCGTATTTTATGAGTACACTCTAAATTAAGGAGATGTATAATCAATCTAAAATTGTATTTTTGTACTTTTGTTATATAATCTTTCTACTTAGAGATATATTGTAAAAAAACCAACAAAATGTTATATTAACATTACTATTTTATCGATGAAGGAGGATTAAAATGACAGCTTCTATGAGACTCAAATAAACCTTTTTGAATACAAAACTAAATTAATTCAAAAAGGCTTGTCCGCAATACACACTCATAGGATGACTTATGTCATTTTTTATCCTTCGATAGGAATAATAAACGCTTTCAAATACTAAAACATCATAATAAATTTTTAAGTGTTTGAAAGTGTAATGTGAATGAGACGGGAGTAGCCTGTCTCATTTTTTTGCGTACACGTCCTTTAAATATACAAGGAGTGTATAAATATGGAACAATATACAATTAAATTTAACCAAATCAATCATAAATTGACAGATTTACGATCACTTAACATCGGTCATCTTTACGCTTACCAATTTGAAAAAATAGCACTTATTGGGGGTAATGGTACTGGCAAAACCACATTACTAAATATGATTGCTCAAAAAACAAAACCAGAATCTGGAACAGTTGAAACGAATGGCGAAATTCAATATTTTGAACAGCTTAACATGGATGTGGAAAATGATTTTAACACGTTAGACGGTAGTTTAATGAGTGAACTCCATATACCTATGCATACAACCGACAGTATGAGTGGTGGTGAAAAAGCAAAATATAAATTAGCTAATGTCATATCAAATTATAGTCCGATATTACTTTTAGATGAACCTACAAATCACTTGGATAAAATTGGTAAAGATTATCTGAATAATATTTTAAAATATTACTATGGTACTTTAATTATAGTAAGTCACGATAGAGCACTTATAGACCAAATTGCTGACACAATTTGGGATATACAAGAAGATGGCACAATAAGAGTGTTTAAAGGTAATTACACACAGTATCAAAATCAATATGAACAAGAACAGTTAGAACAACAACGTCAATATGAACAGTATATAAGTGAAAAACAAAGATTGTCCCAAGCCAGTAAAGCTAAACGAAATCAAGCGCAACAAATGGCACAAGCATCATCAAAACAAAAAAATAAAAGTATAGCACCAGATCGTTTAAGTGCATCAAAACAAAAAGGCACGGTTGAGAAGGCTGCTCAAAAACAAGCTAAGCATATTGAAAAAAGAATGGAACATTTGGAAGAAGTTGAAAAACCACAAAGTTATCATGAATTCAATTTTCCACAAAATAAAATTTATGATATCCATAATAATTATCCAATCATTGCACAAAATCTAACATTGGTTAAAGGAAGTCAAAAACTGCTAACACAAGTACGATTCCAAATACCATATGGCAAAAATATAGCGCTCGTAGGTGCAAATGGTGTAGGTAAGACAACTTTACTTGAAGCTATTTACCACCAAATAGAGGGAATTGATTGTTCTCCTAAAGTGCAAATGGCATACTATCGTCAACTTGCTTATGAAGACATGCGTGACGTTTCATTATTGCAATATTTAATGGATGAAACGGATTCATCAGAATCATTCAGTAGAGCTATTTTAAATAACTTGGGTTTAAATGAAGCACTTGAGCGTTCTTGTAATGTTTTGAGTGGTGGGGAAAGAACGAAATTATCGTTAGCAGTATTATTTTCAACGAAAGCGAATATGTTAATTTTGGATGAACCAACTAATTTTTTAGATATTAAAACATTAGAAGCATTAGAAATGTTTATGAATAAATATCCTGGAATCATTTTGTTTACATCACATGATACAAGGTTTGTTAAACATGTATCAGATAAAAAATGGGAATTAACAGGACAATCTATTCATGATATAACTTAAAAACTATACACTAATTTATATTGAATATTTCTTTAAAGTATTATAATAAAGTAAATAACAATAGTACCATAACCGATCATTTTTGAGAAAAAGAATATAGAAGAAAAGAGAGGGAGTTTTTACCCTCTCTTTTCTTGTTTTATTATTAAAATCTCATAATAGATGATTAATATGCGTTTTAGAACGCTGTGAGAAACGCTCATTTGCATTGACAACCTATTTATCAAGATAATCCCTTATCGTGTTTAATTCTATAAACAGTCTGCCTTGTTATATTTACTTCTTTTGCAATTTTACTAATTGCTTGGCCTTCTTCTAACATTTCGACAACTCGATGATAGATAACACGCTTTTGAGGATCTTTCGCGTTTGGCGAATAAAGTAAAGGTCGTCCTTTATAAACGCCTTTTTCTTTTGCAACTTGAATTCCTTGTGCTTGTCGACGTTTACTTTCGTTTCTCTCTTGTTCTGAAACCATTGCTAAAATTTGAACAATTAAATCTTTCATAAATTTATCCAGTAATGGATTACTAATAACTTCATTCATCATAGGTAAACTTGTAATCATTAACTGAACGTCTTTTTCTTTTAAGTAATTCACAGTTTCAATAATTTCATCATAATTACGTCCTAAACGATCAATAGATTCCACAACGAATCGATCTCCCGTTCTTACAAAGTTAAGTGCTTCTTGAAATACTGGTCTATTTTCAATAGATTTCCCAGACTGTTTTTCTGTAAATATTTTTTCAGCCCCAAACGTCTTTAAATTTTCAAGTTGTCTTTCTAAATTTTGATCGATCGATGATACTCACGCATAGCCAACAATCATTGATTTTCACCTCATAATTAATATACACCCTAACCATACATTTTAGTTGCTATAAATTCAACAATTATACATGTATGATTAGGGTGTATCCTGTCTAACTTTTATCTTTCTTAAAACTCAGTAATATTTTTTATTTATCTTTATTTTCTTGGTTATTTAACTTATTGAGATAACGATAGATTGTTGTACGTGAAACTTTCCATTGCTCTGCAATAGTTTTAATCGGGGTTCCATTATCATAAAGTGTTTTGAGTAAAGTCAAATCTTGTTTATTTAATTTTTCGGGTCGACCTCCATAGCGTCCTCTAGCACGAGCTGCCATTCGCCCCGCTGAAGAACGTTCTAAAATTAAATTACGTTCAAACTCTGCAAATGCTGCGAATAAATGAAATAACAATTGTCCTGTAGAACTTGATTTATCCATTGTTATATTTTCTTCTAAACTATGAAAACTCACGCCTCGATTATTAAGTTCATTAACTAATGTGATTAAATCTTCCATGTTACGTCCTAATCTATCTAGTCTCCAAACAACAATCGTATCTCCTGACCTCGCAAATTCAATAGCTTTATCTAAACCAGGACGTTTACTTCTTGATCCACTTATATGATCGCTAAATATCTTTTCACAACCATATTGATTTAATCGATCTTCCTGCAAATTCAAATTTTGCAAACCAGTTGAGACTCTTGCATAACCTATTTTCAAAATACAAACCTCCTATGTAGATTTTCATTGTACCATAACTTAATTCTAACCATATTTATGAACATAGATTTTCTGTTGGGTTATTGAACACTAAAATATGTATACTAGCTATATATCTAGATATAAAAAGAGAGTGTACAGAAAATGGTTATTTTCTGTACACTCTTAAATTATTTTAATGATTCTGGAAAATCTTGATAGCCTTCTCTAATATTTACGACATTTTCAAATCCTTTGTTTTCTAAGATACCCACGGCGATTGAACTTCTAACACCTGACTGACAATGTACGTATATTTTATCCTCTTTATTAAATGGAATATTTTCATTTAATAATTTACCATGCGGAATATTGACTGCTTGATCTAAGTGCCCATTATTCCACTCTTCTTCATTACGTACGTCAAGTATATATTCTTCTTTACCAGTCATATCAACGCTATGGATGGATTGGGTTAAAATTTCTGATTTTGGTAAACGATAACCTGCTACATTATCAAATCCAATTAATTGTAAAGTATGCGCTGCTTGTTCAACGGTAGATTTATCACCAATTAAATCTATACTATTTTCATAGTCTAAATACCAACCGATTTGGTTAATAAAGTTTTTGTTGTAAGGAATATTGATCGTTCCTTGTGTATGACCACCGTGAAAGGCTTCTTTGCTACGAAGATCAAATGCTATTCTTTCATTGCTTAAACTAGGATAAACATTGTATGGTTGATATAATTCCATACCAAATTGGTTAATTTTTTTCATTTGTGTAAAATGATGTGGTGGCGCTGGTTGATTTGATGTTAATGTTTCAATGAATTTAATTTCATCAGTTTCACTAAATGCCCAGTTATTTATTTTTTCATAACCTAGCGTAGACATTGGTACGGCGCCTAATGCTTTACCACAAGGACTTCCAGCACCGTGGCCTGGCCAAATTTGAATATAATCTGGTAAATCTTTAACACTTTCTATAGATTGATACATTTGTTTCGCACTAACTTCTGTAGAACCTTCGACTTGAACTGATTTTTCTAGTAAATCGGGTCTACCGATATCACCAACAAAAATAAAGTCACCACTAAATAAACCCATTGGAACACTTGAGCCGCCACCTTCATCCGTGAGTAAGAAACTAATACTCTCTGGGGTATGACCAGGTGTATGCAATACTTCTAATTTAATGTTACCTACATGAATAATATCTTGATGTTTAACAAAATGTGTTTGTTCTGGCATATTACGATAACTTAATTCATCGTCACCTTCGCCAGATACATATACGTTTGCATTTAATTGTTCTGCCACATCTCTAATGCCTGAAGCAAAATCAGCGTGGATATGGGTTTCTGCAGCTTGTGTAATTGTAAAACCTTCGCTATCTGCAACTTCCATATATTTTGTTAAGTCACGTACAGGGTCAATTATTATTGCCTCTCCTGTGCGTTGACAGCCAACTAAATAAGATGCTTGAGATAAATTGTTATCGTAAAATTGTTTAAAAAACATATAAAGAACTCCTTATTTTGATAGATTTAATTAAATAAATAAATTATGACTCGCGTTTTCAGTATCACCTATATAAGTGCCTACACCGCCGTACTCAACTTCATCTCTTAATTCTTCTTTTGTAATGCCCATGACATCCATGCTCATGGTACATGCGATTAATTTAATATCTTGAGCTATCGCTTGATTAATGAGTGATGGTAATGAATCAACGTTTTTCTTTTTCATTACGTAGCGCATCATGATATTACCTAAACCGAACATATTCATTTTAGAGAGTGGCATTTTCAAAGGTGTTTTTGGCAACATAAAATCAAACATTTTTGCGATACCTTTCTTTTTAACGTTAACTGTTTGCGCTTTTTTCAACGCGTTAAGTCCCCAGAAAGTAAAGAAGATGGTTACATCTCTTCCTGCAGCTTTAGCACCATTCGCAATAATCATTGCTGCCACTGCTTTATCTAACTCACCACTAAATAGCACAATTGTAGTACCTTTGGCAGTATGGTTCACTTCCAAGTCTTTTGGTTTTTCTTTTTGAATAATGGCATTAATTCCATTATTACCTTCATCCAGTTTAACTAACGTATGTCCTGTTTGTTTGACCCAGCTTTTAATGTCACTAAGGAATCCAGGATCTGTGACTGTAACCTCTATTTGCTCGCCTACTTCAATATTTTTCACTTCTTTACTGATGTTTACAATTGGACCTGGACATTGAAGACCACTATAGTTAAATTGTTTACGCTCTGCTTTAATTGCTACATTAGTATTTTCTTCGAATGTATTATCATCGTCGTTTTTTGCTTCATAAGCTTTATAGCCACCGTCTAAATTAACAATGTCGTAGCCTTGTTCAGCTAAATATTCGCTCGCTTTAGCACTTCTGGTACCACTTTTACAGTGTACAAAATAGGTTGTGTTTTTATCTTTATTGAACGATTCAATCTTATCTACAGGATGTAATGTCGCACCATTTATGTGTGCAAGCTCAAATTCTTCTTGTGTTCTAACGTCAATCAGTTGACCTTGTGCGCCTAATTTTTCTAATTCTTGTTTACTGAAATTATTGATATGCTTTTCGTTATATTGATTCATAGTAACCTCCTAATAAATACCTATAGGGGTATCTTAACTAATCATTTATATTATGTCAAATACCATAGGGGGTATTTGACATTTTTGCTTTTATCCCTTATTATGACTTTATTCAATTAAAAGTGGAGGAAATAACTATGAATTATGATAAAAAAATGATTAATCGTATTAATAGAATACAAGGACAACTCAATGGCGTTATTAAAATGATGGAAGAAGAAAAAGATTGTAAAGATGTCATTACTCAAATCAGTGCATCAAAAAGTTCAATCCAACGTTTGATGGGAATTATCATTAGTGAAAATTTAATAGAATGTGTAAAAGCAGCAGAGGATAATGGTGAAAATTCTGAAGAATTGATTAATGAAGCCGTTAACTTATTGGTAAAAAGTAAATAATGGATATTTCAACTGTTATTATGATGTTACTTATTGGGGTGTTCGGGGGCTTTATTTCGGGCCTAGTAGGTATAGGTGGTGCTATCATTATTTATCCGGCCATTTTATTATTACCACCACTATTTAGCGTTCCTGCATACAGTGCATACATCGCATCAGGACTTACTTCCAGTCAAGTCTTTTTCAGTACTTTAAGTGGGTCATTAAAAGCGCGAAAAAAAACCGAATTCTCCCCACCATTAGTTATTTATATGAGTGGAGGTATGATTACAGGGAGCATGTTAGGGGCTTTGCTAGCAAATTTATTTGATGCTACATTTGTAAATATGGTGTATATTATCATTGCTTTACTTGCATTAATATTAATGTTTATTAACGTAAAACCTAGTTCAGACCAATCTTCCTTTAATAAGCCTTTATTGGTTATTGTGGGTCTTTTCGTTGGCGTCATTTCGGGTATAGTTGGAGCAGGCGGCGCCTTTATTATTATTCCTATATTATTAGTTTTATTCAAATTACCAATGAATACGGTGGTTGCTAATAGTATAGTAATTGCTTTTATATCTTCAATTGGCGCCTTTATCATTAAACTTATACAAGGTTACATTCCTTTAGAAGATGCGTTATTTTTAATAATAGGGAGTATTATTTTCGCTCCGTTAGGTTTAAAATTAGGTAAAAAAGTCCCTAGTTTTGTACAAAAGTGGATCATCAGTATTTTAATTATTATTGCGATTATTCAAATTGTTTTATAAATAAGAAAGAGAAGTACAACTAATATTTGTACTTCTCTTTCTTATTTATAAAGTTAAAAAATTCTCATATAGCAAGTAAATTGACACAGCAACCTACATGTATGATTAGGGTGTATATTAAATATGGAGTGAAAATAAATGATTATAGGCTATGCGAGAGTATCTTCGATAGATCAAAACTTAGAAAGACAATTGGATAATTTAAAGACGTTTGGTGTAGAGAAAATCTTTACAGAGAAGCAATCAGGTAAATCAGTGGAAAATAGACCTGTATTTCAAGAAGCCCTTAATTTTGTAAGAATGGGAGATCGGTTCGTTGTGGAGTCAATAGATCGTTTAGGACGTAACTATGATGAGATTATTGAAACTGTGAATTATTTAAAAGAAAAAGATGTTCAGTTAATGATTACAAGCTTACCTATGATGAATGAAGTGATTGGTAATCCATTATTAGATAAGTTTATGAAAGATTTAATCATTCAAATTTTAGCCATGGTTTCAGAACAGGAGAGAAATGAAAGTAAACGTCGACAAGCTCAAGGGATTCAGGTTGCGAAAGACAAAGGGATATATAAAGGACGCCCTTTACTTTATTCACCAAACGCGAAAGATCCCCAAAAGCGTATTATCTATTATCGTGTTGTCGAAATGTTAGAAGAAGGCCAAGCAATTAGTAAAATTGCGAAAGAAGTCAATATTACAAGACAGACAGTTTATAGAATTAAACATGATAAGGGATTATCTTGACAAATTGATTGTCAATGCAAATGAGAGGTCCTCACAGCGTCTCAAATCTCATAATATATTATTAAATTGAGATTTTAATAAAAACACAAGAAAAAAGAGCCGAATAGAGACTCTTTTTCTATGTAATAATTGTTTTAAGACTACGTATATTTAGTAGCAAGTTTATTATTTTCAACTTTTCTTTTCAATTGATTAGCTTCTTTTGTAGCTAACCTCGAATAATATCTATTTGAGAAGAACATTTGGATAATTAAGAATGCAGCATTAATCGTCCAGTACAGTCCTAAAGCAGAAGCTGATGTAATGGAAATATATATGATGAATATAGGAGAAATAATTGCCATGATATAACCCATTGAGCGTTGTTCTTTAGGCATATTTTCCATATTTATTAAGGGTTGTATAATGTACAAAATACCAGCAATTATAGTAATCCAAATATCAGGATGTGTTAAATTAAACCAAAGAAAATCAGTATGTTCAGTTAAACCACCACTCGAAGGCCATTTTAATGAAACGTACAGTCCAAATAAAACAGGCATTTGTATAAGTAATGGCAAGCATCCTAGCATTGTCTTCATAGGATTCATATTGTACTCTTTATATTTGTCCATCATTTCTTGATTCGCTGTCATTTTTTCTTCTTGCGTATTCGCTTTTTTTATTTTCTCTTGTATCTTAGTTAATTCAGGTTTCACAATTTCCATTTTCTTACGCATCAAATGCCCATTTTTAGATTGAGCTAACATGAACGGTAACATGATAATTCTAACGATTAAAACGATTGTAATGATTGCTAATCCATAATTATTATCAAATATAGAGCCTAACCAATGTAAAAGATGATCCATCGGTACTGCAAAAGTATGATAGAAAAAGCCATTTCTATTTTCTGACTTTGAATAATCACAAGCTGAAAGCAAAGTGAAACTTAATAATAGTAATACTATTAGCTTTTTTCTATGTATCAATTATTTTTCATTCCTTCATTATATATTCTGTACACATCTTCTTCTATAGATGTAAAATTATCCAAGGTCATAAAATCCTCATTTTCTAAAATCCTAGAGATTGCTGTATTCAAAGTATTTTTATAATTTGCTGGTAAGCGATTTTCTAATGGTAAAGTGTTTAGCCATTCGTCAATTTCATTAAAAAATTCATCTTTTTGATAAACAAAATCTTGGGTCAAATAATCAAAGCATTGACAATACTGCTTCAAATATTGAATGGCTTTATTATCATCATTTTTAACGTAATATAATGCAAATTTATAATAGCAATTCATACTTAAGTGAGGGTACAAATAATCCACATTAAAAGCTTTGTTTATATAATGAAGCTTAGATTCTAAATATTCTATTGGAATAGAATATAAGTCATAAGTAAGCATTAAAGCAAAGTCATGCATATAAATCATGAGAGATTGATACATATCTGTCTGAATTACATTTTTGGCTTTTGAAATATTTCCTTTTTGTAAATAAGCTAAAGTTAAGATAGCATTTTCACCAATTTTTAAATCAAAATCAGGTGTATTATCTATAACTGATGAATAGTCACCTTCAAACATATACATTAATGTTTGATATCCTTGCGCATGTCTTTTCAAGTAAATAGATTCTGAGTTATCCTCTGTTGTTTTAATTATTTCATAAGCTAATTTTGTTGTTTCTTTAACTTGTGTTTCATTCTCACAATATAAAATATTATTTGCTAAAATCCCTAACAATGAGTTGAGGAACTTAAATTCATTACAATGACTAATATAGTAATCACGTACAGTTGATACATATTCTTCATAACTAGTTTTATTGATCATCTTAGATAATGATATAGATACTTCCTTAATTTCTTCATCTGTCATAGTAATGCTATAGTTAAGCAGATCATCCACTGAAATATTAAACACTTTTGCTAGTTTTGGTAGCATTGTAATATCAGGGTAAAGTGTTGCATTTTCCCACTTAGAAATAGTTGTTTTTGTTGTATTAAGATATTCAGCTAGTGCTTCTTGAGTCATTCCCCGTCTTAAACGTTCTTGTTTGATTATTTTAGATACTTTAATCATTAATAACACCTCTTATATTTAATGTTACTAGAAATTTTAAATAAGGTATATTTCTTATATAACAACTTAAAGAAACAAAATTTCCTAATAAGAAACAACAGCATGTTAAAAAAAACCATCTCTTTTAAAAGAGATGGTTTAAAAATTTTGCCTCAATAACGAACGTTTTTATATTAATAGTGATAGAATTATATTTTAAACTTAGCAAAAAAGGTGTTAAATATGATTGGAAAATAACACTCTACATAACAATATGAGTTAATCTTATAAAGTTATATACTTATAAATATCTACTATGTAATATAATAATATTTATAGTTATAAACAAATATGTAATAATCAAGCCTAAGATTAAATATATGTCAAAAAGTTGCTCACCTCATATTTCAAGCGATTAGATGTATCTTAAACAAGAATTTAAATAAGAAATCAATAGTCAAGTCCAGACTCCTGTGTAAAATGCTATACAATGTTTTTACCATTTCTACTTATCAAAATTGATGTATTTTCTTGAAGAATAAATCCATTCATCATGTAGGTCCATAAGAACGGCTCCAATTAAGCGATTGGCTGATGTTTGATTGGGGAAGATGCGAATAATCTTTTCTCTTCTGCGTACTTCTTGATTCAGTCGTTCAATTAGATTGGTACTCTTTAGTCGATTGTGGGAATTTCCTTGTACGGTATATTGAAAGGCGTCTTCGAATCCATCATCCAATGATGCGCAAGCTTTTGAATATTTTGGTTGATCGATATAATCATGAATCAATCGATTTTTAGCCTCACGCGCTAAGTTAATATCTGTGAACTTAAAAATTCCTTTAACAGCTTCTCTGAAAGATTTTGAATTTTTTTTAGGAATGGTGGTAAAGATATTTCTTAGGAAGTGAACTTGGCATCTTTGCCAACTTACGTTGGTGAAGGATTTTCTAATGGCAGAGACTAATCCTTTGTGCGCATCAGAAATAACGAGTTCCGTACCTTGTAAACCGCGTTCTTTTAGGTATTCAAAAAATGTTGTCCAGGTCTCTTCGCTTTCGCCACTTTGAATCATGAAGCCGATAATTTCACGGTCGCCATCTTTGGTTATTCCAATCGCTATATGACAGCTTTTTGAGAGTACTCGATTTTCTTCTCGTACTTTTATATAGAGTACATCGGTCATTAAGTAAGGATAATTTTTTTCTGATAATAAACGATTCTGCCACTCGTTAACCATAGGTTCTAGCTGTTCTGTTAAGCTAGAAACGAAGGACTTAGAGACGGATTTACCACAAAGTTCTTCCACAATTTTTGATACTTTACGAGTTGAAACGCCTGATACATACATTTCCAACATTGAAGCCATGAGGGCTTTTTCGTTTCGTTGATAACGTTCAAACACTGTGGGTGAAAAATGGCCATCACGTGTTCTGGGTACTTTTAATTCTAGCGTGCCTACACGTGTCGTAAAGCTGCGCTCATAATAGCCATTTCGTTGACTTTGTCGGTTTTCTGTTCGTTCATATTCTTTTGCTTGAATATATTCTGTTCGTTGATTTTCCATTAGTTGATTAAATACCGTTGTTAAAATATTTTTAGAAACGTCATCCTTTACAGAATATTCAATAATGCTTTGAATCTCTTCGCTTTTCAGTGTAAAATGTACTTGGGTCATGTAAAAGTCCTCCTGGGTATGTTTTTGTCGTTAAAAACATTGTACCGTAAAAGGACTGTTATATGGCCTTTTTACTTTTACACAATTATACGGACTTTATCGAAATCAATTTACATTATATAAAAGTTAAAATAATAAATATTTATCGATAATACAAGTATGAACTAGATAGTATATTAAGTTAAATGGTTTAAAAATAGTTTATTTACCAAAAAAAGGAAAGGGATAGGCAAATGGTTAAAAAAAAGACTTTGAGCATCACAGAAATTGAAAATGGTATTAAAGATTTAATCAATAATCTTACTGAAAAAGAATTTATAACGAACTTTTTGATGTTGTATGATATTCCTAAAACATCAATCACTCGTGCGAAAGCGAAATTTGATAAAGGAGAACCTTTTGTTATCAAAAACAAACTACATTATACAGAAACTACGGGAGAGGTTGTATCAGCAATAGATGCAATCGAACATAAAATTCAAGACCAAAAATCTAAGCCACGCTACATAATAGCAAACGATTATATAAACATTGCAGCATTAGATATTCAAACACGTGACACACTCAACATTCCATTTGAAGAATTACCTTCAAAAGCTGATTTCTTTTTAGCATGGAATGGTATTGAAAAGGCGGATTATCAATCTGAACATCCGGCTGATCGAAAGGCTGCTGAACGATTTGCAAAAATTTATGATGTATTAGCAAAAGATAATCCCAATTCTGACGAGCACAGTTTTAACTTATTTTTAATTCGTGTACTTTTCTTATTATTTGCTGAAGACACAGGTATTATGGAAAAAGGGGTTTTTACCAATACACTTAAGACACGAACAAATGAAGATGGTAGTAACTTTAACGATGTCATCAAAGATTTATTTGAAATTCTAAATATCAATGAATCAAACCGTTTTGGAAAGTTCAATTGGCTAAAGGTGTTTCCGTATGTTAACGGCAAACTTTTTGACGAAGGTCATATACCATTAACTTTTACCAACGTTTCCAGAAAATTGTTAATTGAAGCAGGAGAATTACTTAATTGGAATGAAATTAATCCAGATATCTTGGGTTCTATGATTCAATCAGTTGCTTCTCCAGAAAACCGTCATAGTTCAGGTATGCACTATACAAGTGTCTCGAACATTATGAAAGTTATTAAACCACTATTTCTTGACGAATTAAAAAACGAATTTGAAAAATTATATATGAGTTATAAAAAAATTACAAATAAAAACATTACAAATAAAACACGTCAAGAAAATAAAAGGTCTATATTGAAATCATTAGGTAAGTTACATACTCGTATTTCAAACATTAAGTTTTTAGATCCTGCTAGCGGGTCGGGAAACTTTTTAATCATCACTTATAAAGAAATACGCAGACTTGAAATCAAAATTATATTACTAGAACAAGAAATCGAACAATCTGGGCAAATTCCAATGTCATCAATCCGTTTAAGTCAATTTAACGGTATTGAAATTGATGACTTTGCACACGAAGTTGCAAAAATATCATTGTGGATTGCCGAACATCAAATGAATGAAGAAATGGTAAAAGTAATACCGTCAGCAAATCCAGCTCTTTTGCCTTTAAAGGATGCTGGAAATATTATTCGTGGTAATTCATTACGTATTGATTGGAATGAAGTTGTGTCACATAAACCTAATGATGAAGTTTATATTATGGGGAATCCGCCGTATTTGGGTGCCAAATTACAAAACAAACAACAAAAATCTGATTTATCATTTGTGTTAGGCGATGAAATTAATAGTAAAAAAGTAGATTTTATAACTGGATGGTTTTATAAAGGGGCTCAATTTATTCGCAATTCAAATAATAGAGTAGCATTTGTTTCTACTAATTCTATTAATCAGGGCGAACAAGTTTCTTTAATTTGGCCTAAATTATTCGAGTATAGTAAGTTATCATTTGCATATACATCATTTAAATGGAAAAACAATGCTAAAAGTAATGCTGGAGTGACAGTCTCTATCATTGCCTTAGAATCCAAGGATCGTGAAACAATTAGTTATTTATATTCTGAACACGGGAAACAAATGGCAACGGTGATCAATCCTTATCTAACAATAGCGCCCAATATCATTGTGACATCACAAAATGAAAGCATTTCTGGATTTCCAAAAGCTGTATTTGGAAGTATGCCGCGTGATGGTGGTAATTTGATATTTTCTGAAGAAGAAAAAAATGAGTTGTTTGATAAATATACAAACAATATCGTCCTTCGTAAATATATTAAATATTATATTGGGGCTCATGAGTTTATCAACGATATTTTTCGTTATACGCTTTGGTTTGAAACACACTCTCAATATAATGAGTTATCAGATATACCAGAAATTGAAAAACGTATTAATAAAGTGAGAAAAATGAGATTGGAGAGTAAAGCAACTTCAACTAGGGAAGCTGGAAAAGTACCTTATCGCTTTGTACAAAATGGTGAACGTGTGAAATATTTTGAGGTTTATAGAAAAAAACATAATGGTAGTGATACTGGAATTAAACAAATTATAATTCCACGCGTTTCCTCAGAATCTCGTGATTATGTTCCAATGGGGTATGTTAATAATAATACTGTTATTTCAGATTCTGCGATAGTGATCTATAATGCTCCAATATGGCTTTTAGGCCTTTTACAGTCACGGATGCATATGGTATGGCTTCGTTCAATTGGAGGAAAACTTGAAACTAGGTATCGATATTCATCAGGGTTAGTCTATAATACTTTTCCAGTTCAAAATTTATCAACACAAAGAAAAAATGAAATAGCACGTGTTATGCTTGATATTTTAGACATAAGAGAGTATGAAGGAGGTTCTTTAGCTGAGTTATACAATACAAAAACTATGCCTAAAAGTTTACGACAAAAGCACGAAGAACTAGATGGGATTATTGATAGAGCTTACCGACAAAAGCCATTTAATAGCGATGAAGAACGACTGTCAATACTGCTCGAATTATATCAAAATATGACAAAAGGAGATTAGAATCATGACAGACAACCTATTCGAAATAAATTTTGATGAAACACAATCAAAATCAACAAACTCACTCGGTATGCGAGATATGCAAGCTCGCGTTTATGAAAAGCGTAATTCTAATTATTTATTAGTTAAGGCTCCACCAGCATCTGGTAAATCGCGTGCTTTAATGTTTGTTGGATTGGATAAATTAAAAAATCAAGATATCAAAAAAGTTATTATTGCCGTTCCAGAGCGTTCAATCGGAAAATCATTTAGAAATACTGATCTTCAAAAGTACGGTTATTATTGGGATTGGCATGTGAATCCCAATAATAATTTAACTACTACTGTAGGTAGAAAATCAAAAGTTAAACATTTCGTTAATTTTATGAATTCTAATAATCCAAATGATGATATTATAATCCTTACCCATGCAACTTTACGCTTTGCTTTTGAAGAATTAGATGATTCATATTTCGACAATTCACTTCTTGCTATTGATGAATTTCACCATGTCAGTCGAGAAGATAGCTCTGTTCTTGGAAATGCATTGCGGAGTATTATGAATAATTCAACCGCACATATTTTAGCAATGACAGGATCTTATTTCCGCGGGGATTCTACTCAAATATTGGAGCCATCTGATGAGGATAAATTTGATAAAGTGACCTACACATATTATGAGCAGCTAGAAGGATATCAATATTTAAAGTCTTTTGCTATGGGCTATAGTTTTTATCGTGGTCGCTATACAGAAGCTTTAGACGAAGTTATAGATGTTACAAAGAAATCAATCATTCATATACCTAATATTAATTCTGGTGAGTCAACTAAAGATAAATATAATGAAGTCGATCAAATTATGGATATAATTTCTGATGGCGGCGAAGTTCTTCAAAATAAAGATGGTATCTATGAAATTAGTCGTCCCGATGGAAAACATCTATTAGTTGCTGACTTGGTTAATGAAGAATCGCGTGAAAAAGTTACTTCTTATTTATCAAATATATCTGATGATATTGAAGATCTAGATAAATTAGATATTATTATTGCGCTTGGTATGGCAAAAGAAGGTTTTGACTGGCCCTTTGCAGAATACGCTTTGACAATTGGTTATCGTAACTCTTTAACAGAAGTTATCCAAATCATCGGACGAGTAACACGTGATAGCCCTAATAAAAATCATGCTCAATTTACAAATTTAATTGCTCAACCAGATGCACAAGATGACGAAGTTTTGTATGCGGTAAACAGTATTATGAAGGCGATTTCAGCTTCTTTACTAATGGAACAAGTGTTGGCCCCAGTGTACAAATTTAAGCCTAAAGATGAAAAAAAGTATAGTAGCGATAATGAATTGTCAATTCAAGGTTTAAACCCATCAAATACAACAGAACGAACGAAAAAAATCATTGAAGACGACATGTCTGACTTGAAGTCCAGTATTTTACAAAGTCAAGATATTCAAAACGCTATCGTGTCAGGCTCTGATGCAAAAACGATTAACAAAACATTAATTCCGCGTGTAATTATTGAACGCTACCCTGAGTTGACTACTGAGGAATTAGAAACAGTTCGTCAACATGCAGTTGCTGATATTAATGTTTCAGCAGGGTCTAAGACTTCGTCTGAAGATGGAAATCGTGAAATTATTAAAATGGCCGATAGGTTCATTAATATCGATGAGTTAAATATTGACTTAATTGATTCAGTTAATCCATTCCAAAGAGCATATGAAATGATCAGTCGTGATATTAATGCATCAACTCTACAATTTGTTCAAGATTATATATCATCTAAAAAATATGAATTTACACAAGAACAATTGATAGATGCATATCAACGAGCAAAACAATTCCGATCTGAGAACGGGCATAACCCAGATAGAAATAGTAAAGATGAGGGTGAAAGGTATTTAGCATTTGCACTATTAAGATTAGCTGAAATTAAACATGAACGAGAGGTTGAACAAGAAAATGACGAATAATTTAGATGATATTTTTTCAGATGATTTATTCGATGACTTAACTAAGCAAGTAAAAAAGAAAAAAGCAGAAAAATTGGATCCAGAAATCATTAAGTTTCAAGAAATTTTAAATTTTGTTAAAGAAAATGATAGAGAGCCAAACAAGACTGATGAGTGGTCAGAAGAACGTGCATTATGGGCAAGACTTCAAGGTTTTCGCGAGAAAAAAGAGCGTTTAGATAAAGTTAAACATCTTGACGAATTAAATTTATTAGACAAAAAAGGGAATTATTCAGATAGAATGAACTTAGATAATAATGCTAATCAAGTAAATAACCTTAATGAAGTCTTAGAAGATGAAAATTTATTCGATGACTTTTCTGATTTACTTGATGTTTCAAGATATAAAAGAACCGTTAATGCAGCAAGTAAAAAAAGCTCGCGGAAGCATGCAACTAATTTTGATAAATATCAAAAACTATTTGAAAAAGTTCATGAAGACATCGCTAATGGTAAAAGGAAAATTATACCTTTTGAAAAATATGACATTGAAGCTGGGAGATTTTACATTCAAAATGGTGTAATGTTATATATTGTATCCATTTCTAGTGAAAAATTTACTGGGGATAACGGAAAAGAGAATGCACTTATGCATGTGGTTTATGAAAATGGAACAGAAAATAAGCAATTATTATTACAATCATTAGCTTCTTCCTTATATTCAAAAGAACGTCATGGTAGAATGGTAACAAATATTGTTGACGACGAGTCGCTCTCTGAAAGATTTGGCGCAGAGTTTACCACTGGGTATATATATGTTTTAAAATCATTAAGTGAAAATCCAGAAATTAGAAAAATAAACAATTTATATAAAATAGGATTTACTAGAAATAGGATTGAATCTAGGATCGTTAATGCTGAAAATGAAGTTACATACTTAAACGCTCCAGTTCGCCTAGTATTATCTGCAGAGGTTAAAAATTTAAATGCCCAATTATTAGAACGTACTTTACACCACGCATTTCAAGATAAACAAGTTATTTTTCAAGATTCTGCTTATAAAAAAGCTACAGAGTGGTACATTGTAAGTATTGATGAAATAAAAGAAAAAATAAATAAAATATTATATGATATACAAATGTAAATTTTAATCATTTAATTAATCATATATTATAAATTTTTGATATGATTATAACCATGCTTATACTATAGAATTAGAAATTTATATGAATTTAACTTTATTGACATAAGTTATGATTATCAGAAGTTCTAGCATAAAAAAGCACTACAAGTTCATGAGCTTGTAGCGCTTTTTATTGTGTTAATTACCAAACAACCGACTCCAGAAACCTTTTTTAGGTGATTTTTCTTCCTTATCTTCGTATTCATTATCTATTTCTTCGAATTGTTTATCGTCTATTGTGGATGGTTCTTCATTGAGGTTTTCATTCTCTTTCTCTTCAGGTATATCTTTATGCTGTACCTCTATGGGCTGTTCCTTTTCTGGTTGCTGATTAAAATCTTTAGTTTCTTCGGTAAACTTTGCTTCTTGCGCCTTAACATTTTGTCTATCATTAGAAGGTGTATCAAAGGAATAATTAAGCTGTCTTTCTTCCTCTAATTGATTTTCTAGTTTTTGAATTTTTTTATTACTTTCTAAAGCCAATATTTGCTGATTCTCTAAAAGTCTATTAAGTGTATTTATTTGCTCTTTATCTCTATTTGATTGTTCTTTATATATAGCTACTTGGTTATATAATTGTTTTATTGTCTCATCTTTCACCAGGTTATCATTATTAGGTTCAGCTTCTTCTTTTTTTTCACCTTCAAAATCATCATTCTTATTTTGATTTTTTCTTATTCGGTTTACTACTATAGTTTCATCTTCACCGGATAAGTAATTTACGTTATCGATTTTTTGAAATTTTACATTTGCTTTTTTAGCATTATTATAAACAGTCATTTTTGTTACGTTTAATTCATCGGCAATTTCCTTCATACTTTTCATATAATGGCCTCCATATAATTATACACATGACATTTATACCATTATATAGCTATTATACTTGTTATTACAAGGGCATATAATTCATTATACATATAGCTATATACGGTTATACGTATAACTATATAGGATTATATGTATAAACTTTCAACCCTACATGTATAGGTGTTATACACCCTTTATACTTGCTATATAAGCGTTTATACGCTGTTATATGACATAACCATATAAAGGTATTATACGAAGCTTTATCTTTTTTGAAAATGCATACATCCAAATGTATATAAACAATTTAACAAAGCTTTTAAAAGTGTTATTATAAATATATATAAAAGAAACCCAACTACGGGAATAGTCAGGTTTCTTCGGTAATAAAACAAGTGATTTGTTTGTTTATATATTTGTTATATTCTTATTATATATTCTAAGAATTATTAGTGCAAGTCGAATACATATAAACTTACTTATAGCTTTTTATTACCTCTTTTAGAAATTTAAATATGAAAGAGGTTTTTGTATGTCCAACTTTAACATTAAAGAAATCCAAAAAGAAAAATTTTATCAATTACCTAAAGTGTTTTTTACGAATCCTAAATATGTTAATTTGTCTAACGATGCAAAAATAACATGGTCAATATTAAGAGATCGTTTAGATTTATCTATAAGAAATAATTGGGTAGATAAAAATGGAGATATATTTTTTATTTATACCAATGAAAAGCTTAAATCTATTTTAAATATTAGTAGTCCAAATAAGTTATCTAAAATTAAAAAAGAATTAACTCAAGCTGATTTATTCAATCAAATAAGAGTAGGTTTAAATAAACCTAATAAATTATATATTAAAAAACCGGAAGTAACAGAAGCTGATGTATATTATATTTCACAACAAGAAAATGATATAGAACAGCGTAATAACACGGACGTATCAAATTCATACGTCCAGAAATATGATAATGATACATCAAGAAATATTAATTTGATACATCATGACATATCAAAAGAATACACTAATGATACTGACTTAAGTAATACTGACTATATAGAGACTAAGAATAATGATACGCATGATATGAATGATACATATAACAATTCAACAAACCACAATCATTCGAATCATACAAATCATCAACAAAATGAATTTAATAATGATGCCTTAAAATTCCAAGTGCTTGAAGAATTGCCACAACAAATCAAAGATTACGTAAGTAATTTTGAAATTAGAGAAATTCGTATTATTAAAAGTGTTTTACTCAAAGGGAAGAAATCATTTAATAATGCCCATGATACCTATTATCGTTTAGAAGATGTTGAGTTTGAAATTGTCAGTGTCTTAAAACGTTTTAAAGCGATGCTGCTACAAAAGAATGAAACCGTTGAAGCTATGCAAGGATATTTAATGCAATCGATTAAAGCTGAACTTGAAGAAATACACGCACTTAATATGCGTCGTCAAAACATGAAACAACATAATATCTTTAGCCAATAATTTAGATAATTTTATAGCAATCAAAGAGACTTCAAAATACTCGGTTAAGTCATCTGATTTTTTAACTGATGATGATGAAAGAAATCAAGAAATTGTGAATGATTTGGAAAAAGGTTTATACCGAAAACGTATGTTGAGTTATGGTGGATTGCTTAAACAAAAACATAAAATTTTAAATTTAGACGATGCCGAAGATGGCAATTTAATTAATACAAGTGACGAAGATAAAACAACAGGTGAAGAAGAAAAAGCACATTCAATTACGGCAATTTGGAACTTTGAGAAACAAAATTATTACTTAAAAGATTTGAAACGTTAGCTTATAAAGTTAGCGTTTTTTTATGACTTTTTTTAAAAAAAGTGGTGAGACAAAAGTGAGACACTTTACACATATTGTGTCACAGAGGTGAGACAATCCTAATATATTGTGTCACAAAGGTGAGACAAATAGAAAAAACTGATATTGTTTGAAAAACACCTGAAATGTTTAGAATGTCTGGCTTTGCCAGACCTATCAATTTTAATTGATAGCATATTTTCCTTATGCTCTTAGCCATAATTTTATGTAAATCTAAAAATTTAGGTTTGTATCCCTGCGGGAACTATAAAAAATCATGAAAATTTTAATTTGCATGTAACTGGGCAGTGTCTAAAAAATAAGCCACTGGTTTTGCTCAAATTTTTACTTTTGGGAATAGCATATATTTATTTTGCTCATATTTGCATTTTAAGAGCTTATATAAGTTTTTAGGTATAAAACTATATGAATTACCCCTAAATCTTTAAAATGCCCCATTAAAATTCAAAATAAAGGTATTTAAAATTTTAAAAATAAAAAAGCTACTAGCAAAAAACTAGTAGCTTAAATCTTAGTTAAATTTTGATGTAGTATTAATTTTTATATCTGTGCTGCATCACCGATTACTTAAAACTAAGATTAAAAAAATCGACGAAGGTCGATTATGGTTTTTGCACCGTTTGGAACAAACGTATAAGTGCGCCCTTACGGGATTTAACTAGATTATAACGATGAAAAATAGACCTGTAAAGCGATAACTATTGTGATAAAGTTTGCTAAAAAGGAGTGTTTTATTTTTATGACTATCAAACAGATTGTGAATGATTTATTAAATAAAAAATGGTCTTTAGAAGATTTGTTTTGGTTAATTTTAATGTGTGTAATATTTAGTACTTTTACTACACCATTTTTAGGTATTCCGATTGGAGTTATTGTTTACTTTTTCTTTTTTTATAAAGATGATGATTTTGATGAGATAGCAGAAAAATATGATTATCAAGACGAGAATAAGAAATAGACCACGCATTTATGCCGAGAAAATTTATTGAAGTTGAGAAGAACCCTTAACTAAACTTGCAGACGAATGTCGGCATAGCGTGAGCTATTAAGCCGACCATTCGACAAGTTTTGGGATTGTTAAGGGTTCCGAGGCTCAACGTCAATAAAGCAATTGGAATAAAGCAACTATGATTATTTGAAAACATAAGTTATAATACATTCAAAAATATTTTTGAATGAGGTGTAATTATGATTCAGACTATTGTAACTGCTGCTATTCTTTATATTGCGACAGCAGTAGATTTATTAGTAATTTTATTAATATTTTTTGCTAGAGCAAAGACTAGGAAAGAATATCGAGATATTTATATTGGTCAATATGTAGGTTCTGTGGCATTGATTGTCGTAAGTTTATTCTTTGCCTTTGTCTTAAATTATGTTCCTGAAAAATGGATATTAGGATTATTAGGGTTAATACCGATTTATTTAGGAATTAAAGTAGCTATTTATGATGATTGTGAAGGAGAAAAGAGAGCTAAAAAAGAATTGAATGAAAAAGGATTGTCTAAATTAGTTGGTACGGTTGCAATTGTTACAATAGCAAGTTGTGGTGCTGATAATATCGGTTTATTTGTTCCGTATTTTGTGACATTAAGTGTTACTAATTTATTAATTACTTTGTTTGTCTTTTTAATTTTAATTTTCTTCTTGGTATTTACTGCACAAAAATTAGCTAATATTCCAGGAGTTGGAGAAATTGTTGAGAAATTTAGTCGTTGGATTATGGCTGTTATTTATATAGCTTTAGGTTTATTTATTATTATTGAAAATGACACTATTCAAACAATTTTAGGATTTATATTTTAATTTAGGTTGTGATTTTATATGAGTTATGAAAATGCTTGTGATGTGATCTGTGTACATGAGGATAAAGTTAACAATGCTTTAAGTTTTTTAGAAGATGATAAATCTAAGAAATTACTTAACATTTTAGAAAAAATTTGTGATGAGAAGAAATTGAAAATCATATTATCTTTGATTAAAGAAGATGAGTTGTGTGTTTGTGATATTTCTTTGATATTGAAAATGAGTGTTGCTTCAACTTCACATCATTTAAGACTTTTATATAAAAATGATGTACTTGATTTTTATAAAGAGGGAAAGATGGCATATTATTTTATTAAAGACGATGAAATAAGAGAGTTTTTCTCTAAAAATCAGGAGGGTTTTTGAAACGAGTGAAACGAGTTTCTTCTTGTCTTGATACTATATAGAAATAACGTTCTTTTTTAATTATAATTGATATAAGGAGTGATTTTAAATGGAATTAATTTCTAAATTAATTCAAGAAGATATAAATAACGACTCAGAATTAGAAACATTGTACAAGAACAAGGAGAGAAATTAGAATTCTCAATAGCTGTTGTTAGTTTACGAAAAGATATTGGATGGTCACAAATGCAGTTTGCTCAAAAACTAAAAGTACCTCAAACAACTATTGAAATTATTGAAAACGGGGATGTACTTCCAACAATGTCTCTTTTAAGATCAGTAGCTGATGTAACAGAAAAGAAATTGTATATTTCATTTGTATAATTAAATAATATAAAAATGTAACAATGCAAGTGTTAACTATTATTTTGAAAAATTATAGTTAACGTTCATTTTATGTTTTTAAATTTCTTGAAGGTTAGGCGAGAGCAGTATTGGAAAAAGAAAAGTCACTAAAAAAAGAGATTCAAGATTTTTACTTGAATGGTGGAACATATGATGAAAAAGAAATATATTTTGGAGATTCAGTAGGTAAAGAAAAATTATAAAATTAATTTGGCAAATGGACTTCTTAAATACAGAAGTCCATTTTTTATGAATGTATACCTTAAGTAAATGTAATTCAAAAAGTCAAAAATAACTTAAGAGCTCTAAAGCTCTACTGCTAATAATTTAATAAACTCATTCTTTATAATGAATTTTTGGACATGTTGTGATTGATTTTATTAAAAGGTTATTATTTTTTATGCTAAAAACAGAATAAAAAATAAGAGCATAAGGAAATACAATGCCACTGACGTGTCAATCAGCATAGCTGATGTATTGTTCTTACCATTCCTTCGTCATTTGCTCTCACTATAAATGCGGTTATACCAGTATTTATAGTACATTTACATTAGACAAAAATCAATTAAGTAATTTTTATTCTATAAATTACGAATGGCATTATTAATGTGAACACCAATCCTATAGATAAAGCCTATTTAAAGGGCTTCAGAGACCCTTTTATTCTAGTAGAATAAAGAATTTTGAAGTTTTATTCTGATAGAATAAGCCATTTTTGACAAAATGAAACACCAAAAACGAAATTTAAGTAGTTATAGAAAATGAATTTGTGTTATTAATTGATACTTAAAATTTTAAAAAGCAATAAAACAAATCGCAAATTTTTATATGTTAAATTTTATGTTTTTTAAATTTATAAGGAGCTATTTTGGTATGAAGAGTTAGAAGTTTATTCACTAATGATTTTTTTAATCTCTTCTTTTTAAAAATCATTTTTGATATTTGATTATGTGCAAACGTGTTCTAATTTATATAAATTGAGAAAAGAGCAAGGATTCCTTTTTCAGAAATCATTAATTTATGATTTATTTGATTAAGTAAACAAAGCGCTTAATAGATTAATTATTTCTATTAAGCGCTTTGTATTTTAGATATGTATTGTCTCATTTTCATTTAAACGTATCTTTCTTTATGCATTATTGACTGCTTATAAAGGAACATTGGTAGACAAATGAATAATGATAATAAATACTACATTTATTTATAGATCCTTTGCTTTTTCATTTTTTTGCGTTTTTAATTCCTGATTTTTAAAGGCTTCTAAAATCTCTGGATGGTTTTCTTTAGCATAAAATACTAACAACGCATCCATAAAATCTATTTTACTGTCTCGTTCTTCTGCTACTAATTCATCAAATAATGGTTTGAAAGTTCTGTGTATTTTAATAGATGTTTTTTCTCTAGTTATTTTTTCTTTCGACATTTAAAATCCTCCTTAAGTATAAAACACTTACAATTTTATTAATGCATCTAAATAAACTGTAATAGTATTTTAGTTAGTTCATCTTTAACTAATTCATTTCAATATTTGCAAATTTTTTTAATAATATACTCATATTTATTATAAACATTTTGACTTTAGAAAAAGTGGAAATTGTATTATTTTAATCGAAGTAACTATATTATTTTATCATTGAGCTGACATAATTCAACTTATCGGAAGTGCATATGCTTACGTATTCACAAATGATATAATAACAGAGTCGCCTTAACTTCCGGCGGTATTTTCGACGGAAGGAGGTGCTTAATATGCTTATGATCTTCGTTCACATCATTGCACCAGTCATTAGTGGCTGTGCAGTTGCGTATTTTACTTACTGGCTTAGTAGTAAACGCAATAAATAGGAGGCGACGTTAAGCCGCATCAAAAAATCCCCTCACTACCACAAATAGTGAGGGGATTGGTGCATATATGCATATAATCTTCGTTAGATGTATTATAACATCATAGTGGAGAGGAATGCAAAGATAGAAGGAACATTAAAGGAGGAAGATTATGAAAAGTAAAAAAAGTTTGGAAAAATTGTATGATGATTTATTTAGTACTAATTTTTTAATTAACTATGGTTATTTTGATATTACTCCAAAAAATAATCAAGATATAACAGATTTAAATAGCTATGGTAAATCAGATGCATTTTATTTGAAAATATTTAACATGAGTAAGTTAGCAGAATATATTTCTGATAATCCGTTTTATACTATGAAAATGTTTAATGATAAAAAAGTATATAGTACTGAACCAATAACATTTACTATTCCGAAAAGTAATATATCAAGGAGAGAGTATAAAATCCCTAATATATATAGCTATTTAAATTTGATGTTTTTTATACAAAAAAATAAAGAGGAATTTAAAAGAATTTTTCTAGCTAATAAATTTTCAACATCTAAATTTTTTTCACTTGCAGATTTTGATTTTAAATTTACGGATAATTTAAAAAAGACTTTACTTTTCGGGGGGAATCATATATTAAATGTTGATTTATCCAATTTTTACCATTCTCTCTATACACACAGTATCCCTTGGGTAATAATGGGGAAGAAAAATGCTAAAAAAGAAAGGGATAAAGGGTTTTCAAACAAATTAGATAAGTTAATTGCCTCCTGTCAATACAATCAAACTCATGGAATACCTACTGGGAATATTTTAAGTCGTATTATTAGTGAATTATATATGTGCTATATTGATTCTGAAATGGAAAATAAAGGATATAGGTATGCGAGATACGTAGATGACATATCATTCCCGTTTAATTTTGAAGAGGAAAAAGACAAGTTTTACAGAGATTTTAATAAGCTATGTATGAAATATGAATTGAAAATCAATGATAAGAAAACCGAAATAAATGATTTTCCATACATACATACACAGAACAAAGACTTTATATTTAATTATTTTAAAAATTATTCTTCAGATAGTAAAGAAGAAACTTGGATTATAGGTATTAAAAACTTTATTGATTTATGTATAGATGAAGAAAGAAAAGGTAATAAAGGCGCAATAAAATGTATTTTTCCAGTAATAGAAAATACCTTCAAGTATAAGAAAATCAATAAAAATAAAATAAGTAAGATATTTGGCTATACCAATAATATTACTAAATTTAACATTTTACAATTTATATTAGATTTATCACTAAAGGACTCTAAATTAACAAATAGATGTCTATCTTTATTAAACTATTTGGCTGTTAAAATGGATGATAAAAAAGTAGTCTCAAAACAAGTTAAACAGTATTTTAGAAATAGGAACGAAGAGATTAAAAATTTATTAGTATTTTATAATAAAAATGATTATCATCAAGAAACATACCAGATTCTTGTCTATATTGTTGAATATGATGTAGATATTCTTTTAAAAAAGAATGTTTTGAATTTACTAAATGAAAATACAGATAATTTATCTTTGTCATTATTGACAATAATTTATCTACGAAAGCCTTGGAGAATAGAAAGTTTATTGAAAAAAATTGATGACCTATTTAAAAATTCTAAGGATAGTTATCCCGAAAAAATAGGTGTAATGTCACAAAATTTATGGTATTTCAGATATTTTATTTATTATTTAATAAAAGAAAATGTAATTCCTAAAGATAAAATTAATAGTTATTGCAATAGTCAAAGCTATAGATCAAATCAAAAAGGATATAAGAGTGATTTAAACTGGCGTTATATTAATTCAAATGATGCTGTGGATGAATTTTTTAATGAATTATTAGAAGAAAAAGTACCACTTATAGATTTAGAGTATGTAAATTTAATATAATTAAATTTACAATTGTATTGTATGATTATTGTACGCTCTAAATAAACAAAAATAGTCCTCTTATTTTAATAAGAGGACTATTTTTGTTTAAAATTATTCAAGACCATTCGCTTTCTAACATACTCATTTGCCATAAATTATAATATTCTCCATTTAATTTTCTAAAGTCTCTTTTTTCTCCTTCTTTTATAAATCCAATCTTTTTGTAACTTTTAATAGCTGATTTATTAAAGGCAAAAACACCTAATTCAATTCTGTGTAGTCCCAAATCTTCAAAAGCCTTTTTCAATAATTTCTTTATTATTTTAGGGCCTAATCCTTGGCCACGCATTTGCGGATCACCTACTAAAACTTTACCTAACGTGGCGGAACAATTTTTAAAATCTATATTATTTAAAGCAATATGACCTATAATTTTTTTTGAATTATTTTCTTCAATGATAACTTTATAAATTATTTTACTAGAATTTTCTTTATTTGTGTCTTTAATATATTCCTTTAATTGTTCTTCATCTAGGGGATAATTAAAATCTGTACCTGCCCATTTGACTAAAAGTTCAGGAGAGTTTATCCAGTTTATTAATAAATCAAAATCTTTCTCCTCAAAATATTCAAACTTAATCAATAAATTACTCCTTAAATAATAGGTTATTAACTATAAAAATTCAGTGAATGTTGCAATATAAACAACCACTACAATTTTTTGATACTTTCTTCATCAACTTTCTATCTTAAATTTTCGATTTTTTATAAAGCGTTTTGTATTATCTAAATAACTCTTTACAATTTACTGATTTTTAAGCTTTTGCTAATAGATTTATGCAACTTTAATATTATAAGTAAATCTATGCACTTCATCATTAAATTTAAATTCTGCCCAAATTTTATACATCCCTTTTTTAGGAAAATGAGCATAAAAGGTTGTAGAATCAGGTGATTCTGGGTGAACATGAATATAATCAGTTAATTGCTCATCAAATATAATCACATGTCCTAAAGCTCCTAAATAAGGTTGGGGAGTTAATTCTGTATTGAAAGTTAAAGGGACATGTTCATCTTCTTTAGCACTTATAGAATTTAAAGTTACATGAACTCCTTTGTTAACTTTTACCCAATTTTTATCAGAATTTAAAGATGTTGTAGAGGTTATTTTATCTCCAATTTGCAGTTCAATAGGATGAACGGAATACACATGGTTTTTTGGTGTAACATCAACAAAAGCCTGGTAAGTTCCTGGCTCTAATTGTTGGTTAATTATAAATAAACCTTCATGCTTTTTTTGAGGGTGTAGGTGGTAATATTTCTCCATGTCATTAGATACTAAAACGAAATGCATTTCTTTTTCATGCATAGTATCTAATAATGGGGCATTATTAAATTCATCTTCTAACGTAATTTCTATATTACCATCTCTATATACAACATTTG
>NZ_CP183799.1:0-58673 GCF_048568385.1 Staphylococcus sp. LKG3-1 | reverse complement strand
TTTTTAGATAACATATTTTACTTTCAACAAAATGTTGAAGATAAAACAAGTTGGAATAAATTAAAGGAACTTTCCAATGATATTGATAAAAAATATTGTTTGGATGGCAATAGATTATTTTACTTAGCAATGAATCCTCAATTTTTTAAAATTATAACTCAAAGCATAAGCCAATCAGGTCTTTCTGATACAAATGGATTTTCAAGATTAATAATAGAAAAACCATTTGGAAAAGATTTGAAATCTGCCGAAGACTTAAATAAACACATAAGACAGTATTTTAAAGAAGAAGAAATATTTAGAATAGATCATTATCTAGGTAAAGAGATGGTGCAAAATATTGAATCTTTACGTTTTGGTAATACAATATTTGAACCATTGTGGAACAACAAGTATATATCAAATGTTCAAATAACTCTATCGGAAACTTTAGGCATTGAAGATAGAGGCCAATACTATGATTCTACAGGAGCGCTTAAAGATATGGTGCAAAATCATGCACTACAAATACTTACTCTTATTGCTATGGAGAAACCCGAAAGCAGAAATAGTAAAGATATTAGACTAAAAAAAATCGAACTTTTAAACAATATAAAATTTTTGAAAGGGGCTGATGTACACAAATATTTTGTTAGAGGACAATATATTAATGGTATTATTAATGAAACTCCGATAATGTCATATCATGAAGAAAAAGGTGTTAATAGTGATTCAACAACAGAAACATTTGTAGCAGGGAAATTACTCATTAATAATGATAGATGGAAAGGGACACCGTTTTATATTCGTACAGGAAAGCGTTTAAATAAAAAAGCAATAGAAGTTGTTATAGAATTTAAAAAATTAAATAGTAAATTAATCTATGAAAATGATAATGAAGATGTTGATTGTAATTTAATGGTAATAAATATAGAACCTAATGCCCAAATATCACTATATATTTATGAAAATAAATCAACTAGAAATAATAGAAATCATAATATACAAATCTATAACTTAATAGATAAAAAACAAGTAGTGGATGCTTATGAATCACTTATATGTGATGCTTTAATAGGAAATCAAACTAATTTTGTACATTGGGAAGAACTTAAACATTCATGGGAATTTATAGATTATATAAGTACTGAATGGAAAAAATCTAACGTAACAATACCACAGTATAAACCAGGAAGTTTTGGACCTAAAGAAAGTGATCAATTACTTAAACAAGATAACTTTGAATGGTGGAATAATCTATAAAACGTAAATATTGCAAAACACTATATAGGAGAAGTTAAATGAATATTCTAATAGTATATGCGCACCCTGAACCTCAATCTTTTAATAGTAAACTTAAAGATATTGCACAAACAGTATTGAAGGAGAATGGTAATAATTGTCGTTGTATCTGATTTGTATAAAATGAATTTTAACCCTGTTGCTCAAAAATCTGATTTTAAATATTTAAAAAATAATAACTTTTTTAAATATCCTATAGAACAAGAGCATTCTTACAAAAATAATATATTAAGTAAGGAAATTAAATCTGAATTAAGCAAACTATTGTGGGCGGATATTATTATTTTTCAATTCCCTTTATGGTGGTCGAGTGTTCCTGCAATATTAAAAGGATGGTTTGATAAAGTTTTAATATATGGAGGGATTTATGGAGGGGCATATGGGAAGTTTAAGAACGCCAGATTATCTAATAAAAAAGCTATTATAAGTACAACAACTGGTTCATCAGGAGATATACACAAACAAGTACTATTTCACATTAGTCATGGAATAGTTGAATATACTGGAATGCAATGTTTAGATACATTAATCGCATATGAAATTGATAAAGATCAAAATAGTAGAGATGAGTATATAGAATTTTTTAAAAACAAAATAAAGTATATTTAACCAAATTGAAATACGGAGTAGAGAAATAAAAAAGCTAAGTCATTGATTTATTAAAGCATAAAACACTTGTATGGGCTATTATAGGGAAGTATTCTCAGAATGTGTTAAAAATATTATTAAACCAGAAGACACAGTAATTAATTTAAAATGTGGTTTTTCAAAATAATTTGGAAAGGAGTTTTTGTTTGTGATAATAGAGCAATTAAAACAAGAATTAGAATTAAATACAGTAAATAGTATAGAAGTTTATTTTCATTCTGGAGATTCAGTAATTGCAAGAAAAATAGACTATTCACAAAGTTCTGGAAAAATTATTAAAGTACTTAATCCAGTGCCTATGTATATTAATTTAGAAAATGTAACATACATTCAGTTAAGAGAAATGTAATAATGTAGATAGCATGGTTCTGTTGCAAAGTAAAAAAATATAGCTAACCACTAATTTATCATGTCAGTGTTCGCTTAACTTGCTAGCATGATGCTAATTTCGTGGCATGGCGAAAATCCGTAGATCTGAAGAGACCTGCGGTTCTTTTTATATAGAGCGTAAATACATTCAATACCTTTTAAAGTATTCTTTGCTGTATTGATACTTTGATACCTTGTCTTTCTTACTTTAATATGACGGTGATCTTGCTCAATGAGGTTATTCAGATATTTCGATGTACAATGACAGTCAGGTTTAAGTTTAAAAGCTTTAATTACTTTAGCCATTGCTACCTTCGTTGAAGGTGCCTGATCTGTAATTACCTTTTGAGGTTTACCAAATTGTTTAATGAGACGTTTGATAAACGCATATGCTGAATGATTATCTCGTTGCTTACGCAACCAAATATCTAATGGATGTCCCTCTGCATCAATGGCACGATATAAATAGCTCCATTTTCCTTTTATTTTGATGTACGTCTCATCAATACGCCATTTGTAATAAGCTTTTTTATGCTTTTTCTTCCAAATTTGATACAAAATTGGGGCATATTCTTGAACCCAACGGTAGACCGTTGAATGATGAACGTTTACACCACGTTCCCTTAATATTTCAGATATATCACGATAACTCAATGCATATCTTAGATAGTAGCCAACGGCTACAGTGATAACATCCTTGTTAAATTGTTTATATCTGAAATAGTTCATACAGAAGACTCCTTTTTGTTAAAATTATACTATAAATTCAACTTTGCAACAGAACCAGAATTATCTATACATAAATAATTTTTATCAAATGTTATTAAATACTTCCCCCTCCAACTTTCATAGTCTTTTGGTTTTAAAATAAGTTGTTCAATGCCTTTGCTATACTTTCCATCAATTTGGTATATTTCACTGTTAGCCATTTTGAATTCAAAATATTTATACCTAGTATTTAGATATTTTAATAAATAGTTATATGAATATGAGTGTTTATTCATCTTAACCCCTCCATCTTAAATTTAGTTTTAAATGTGAATGATGCGTGTGCTAAATACATATCACATTCAATCTTCATCATAGATTGTATTATTAAGTTTTATGGTATGAGCATCATTTAAATCATTTTCAATAATTAAAAATTCTGTTTGACCATCATGTAATACTTCATAGTGCGTATCAAGCTCGGAACTATAATATCTAAAATCATCATCAATTACCGCGTACAACTTTTCTTTATCATCATATGTTCCAATAAAATTGAATTGTGGTATTTCCTCGTCAGTTCTTGTTATTAGTGTATATAATTCATTTTTCATTTTTATGACCTCCTGAAATTTTTCTTTTAGAAATTATTTATTTTTGCTGTGTTGTGAAGCCACTGCAACAAGCCGTCACGTTGAGGTTGCAAGGGTTCAAGCAATAAAAGTTTTTAGACTGGCCTATGGCCACAAATAAAAAGTTTTTTGCCCCTTGCAAGATCAAGTAGGCTTGTTAAAAGCACAATCTTTGATTGTGCGTGTGAGCGTATCAACACAAAAAAATAAATATTCTCTAAAAAGAAAATAAATCAATTTACTCTCCTAAGTTTCCTTTGTAATACAAAGGGTAAATTTACCAAAGGAGGGTGATTTAAATGAAAGCAGTTACTTATCAAGGTCATAAAAATATGGAAGTTCGTGAAGTAAATGATCCAATAATAGAAGAGTCAACAGATGCAATTATAAGGATAACAGCTTCAGGTATATGTGGTTCTGATTTACATCTATATCACCAAGGCGATTTATTTATGGATCCGGGTTTTGTTATTGGACATGAGCCAATGGGAATTGTAGAAGAAGTAGGAAAAGACGTTAAAACCCTAAAAAAGGGTGACAGAGTGGTGATACCTTTTAACATAGGTTGTGGCGATTGTTTCTATTGTAATAACGAAATGGAGTCTCAGTGTGATAATTCTAATCCATCACCAGCAAGCTGGAAAATGGATAATGGTGGACTTTTCGGTTTTGGTAATGCCATGCACGGAAACCACTGGGGTGGTCAAGCAGAGTATTTAAGAGTCCCATTTGCTGATTTCTCCTCTTTCAAGGTTCCAGATAGTGAATTGAAAGATGAACAAGTATTATTTTTATCTGACGTGGTCCCAACAGCTTATTGGAGTGTCGAACACGCAGGTGTTAAATCAGGTGATACTGTAATTGTGCTAGGTTGTGGCCCAATTGGTCTAATGGCACAAAAATTTGCCAAATTACAAGGGGCCGAACGTGTAATTGCTATTGATAATGTAGAACATAGATTAGCTCACGCAAAAAAATATAATGATGTTGAGGTCTATAATTTTTCAAACGAAGATAATATAGGAAAACTACTATATGAAACAACACGTGGTGGTGCAGATGTTGTTGTAGATTGTGTTGGAATGGATGGTCAAGTAGTTCAAGATGAACCAGAGCTTAGTCCAAATTCATCACAAAGAGGTAATATCAGTCCAATTATCACGGCAGCTGAGTCAGTAAGAAAATTTGGAACAATACAACTAACTGGTATCTATGGTACTCCAGCTGATAATTACCCATTAGACTTGATATTTAATAGAAATGTTCAAGTGAAAAGTGGTCAAGCACCCGTTATTCATCAGATGCCAAAGCTATATGATATGATTAAAAATGAGGTCTTTGATCCAACAGAAATTATAACTCATACAATGCCTTTAGAAGATGTAAAAGAAGCTTATGATATTTTTGATCAGAAAAAAGATAATAATATTAAAGTAATTCTAAAACCACAATAGTGATTAAATTAGATAAAAAAGTCTCTACACTGATTATAAAATCATTGTAGAGGCTTTTTTGAAAGCACAATTTTAAATGCAAAAAAGATTTATTTAGAAATTTCCTCTAGAAATTCATCTCCCCAATCACAAATTGCATATACTACTTTATCAAGTGTTTTTCCAATATCAGATAATTTATATTCAACTTTTGGCGGAACCACTGGATATACGATTCTTTCAATAATTTTATCATTTTCTAATTCTCTGAGTTGTCTAATGAGCATTCTTTGATTAATTTCAGGCAGTAATTTTTCAAACTCATTAAGTCGTAATACTTCTGATTGTAACAGATGATATATGATAGGTATTTTCCATTTTCCCCCAATAACAGATAACGCTAAATCTTTGGATGTATAAAACTCCTTATTGTTATATTCAATTAACATTTTATCCCTCCTTATAGACTTTTTTGTCAGTATTGTTATTAATGATAACACAATGATTTTATGAAAAGAAACATATTTTTATAATTATTGATATTTCTATAATAAAACTATATTATTTCAAAGTCTTTCATATACTGAAATAGAAAACAATTTTCATAATTCGCTATAAAAAAAGAGTTGAATGAGTAATAATATGTACTCATTCAACTACCTTACTTCTACTCTTTTATATAACGTTTCAAATGTTTAGATGTCAATGTTTCTTTACTATCAATAAACGTTTCAGGCGTCCCACTAAATTGGACTTTTCCTCCTTCTAACCCAGGCCCTGGACCAACATCTATAATCCAGTCTGCCTCACACATAATCGATAAATTATGTTCAATTAAAATAACGGTATTATTTTGTTCAATCAAGTCATCGAAACATTTCATCAGCACAGGAATATCAGATTCATGTAACCCTGTCGTAGGTTCATCAAATATAAAAATACTATCTTTTACATTTTCATCTAAATGTTGTCCTAATTTCACACGTTGTATCTCTCCACCTGATAAAGTTGATAACGGTTGCCCAAGCGTCATATAATTTAATCCTGTTTTGCTAATAGACTGTAATTTAGACTTAATATCTGTCTCTTTATCAAAAAAAGTTATACCTTCATCGACTGTTAAATCAAGAAAATCAGCAATCGAGTATCCATTTATTGTAGCGTTTAATACTTCTTGTTTATAACGCTTTCCATGACAAACTTCACATATTTGTGAAAAGTCACCCATAAAAGCAAGTTCTGTCTTAATATAACCTTTTCCACCACAATTTGGGCAAGCTCCTTTTGAATTATAACTAAACATAGATTTATTTAAACCGGTTTCTTTACTGAAAAAGTTTCTTACACTATCAAAAACTCCTAGATACGTTAACAAATTAGACCTATTAGATCCTTGAACTGCTTTTTGATCCATAAAAATTGCGTTATCATTCTCTGCAAACCCCGCCTTAATAAGTGAGCTTTTTCCTGAACCAGCTACACCTGTTAAAACTGTTAATACATTTTTAGGTACAGACGTTGTAACATTATACAAATTATTCTGATTAACTGGTCCAATGTCATAAAAGTTATTTGCTTCACGTACATTACTTTTCAGATAATGTTTGCCACCTAATGTGTTACCTGTTGAAGTATTTGAAGACAGTAATTCTTTATAAGTTCCCTTAAATGTAACTTCACCACCATTTTTGCCTGAACTTGGGCCCATATCAATGATATAATCACCTTCTTTAATTACATCAGGGTCGTGCTCTACAATTAATACTGTATTTCCCTTTTCTTTTAAAGACTTCAAAATTTCATTTATTTTAGCTATATCTTCTGGATGCAAGCCAACACTTGGTTCATCTATAATATAAATTAAATCAGATAATGGACTATTTAAATGACGAATTAACTTAAGTCGTTGTGCTTCACCACCTGATAAAGATGTTGTTACACGATTAAGCGTTAAATAACTTAATCCAATATAATCGAGTGCTTCTAACTGTTTTCGAAGTGGATTAATGATAAATTTAGCTGTTGGATCTTCTAGTTTATTAAGAAATTCTAAATTTTCTTTAATCGTCATTTGTGTGAAATCAGAAATATTTTTTTTCATAATTTTAGAACTTAATATTTTTGAGTTTAAGCGTTGTCCTTTACAGGTAGGGCAAATTTTATTAGTTACTACACTTTTAAGATGTTTGGCATAACGTTTTTTGTTAAATTCTTTATCACCTAAAAATATTCTACTAAATCTGGGAATTAAGCCTACATATTTTGCAGATTTACGCCACTCATCTGGTGGATTTTTTAATGTCATTGGTTCTTGATACAAAAATAAATCTAATTCATCTTTTGTATAATTCTTTAATTTTTTATCATTATCAAATAAACCACTATCACGATAAGCCTTACCGCGTTCTTTATCTGGACCAAAAGAAGGAAAATCAATCGCTCCTTCATTTAGAGATTTGTTCCAATCTAATAATTTATCTAGATTAATATCCTCAATGTATCCTAATCCTTCACATGTTTCACACATACCGTTAGGACTATTAAATGAATATGCATCTGAATAACCAACGAAAGGTTCACCTATTCTTGACCAAAGTAATCTAACTGTTGCATATATATCTGATACCGTACCTACTGTAGATCGAGAATTGCCATTGAATCTCTTTTGACTAATTGTCATTGCTACAGGAAGATTTTTAATTTCTTTTACTTTTGGTTTGGGTTGTTGATTTAAATGAAATTGAATGTAACTAGAGTAGCTTTCATTTAAAAGTTGTTCAGATTCTGCAGCAATAGTATTAAACACTAATGAAGATTTACCTGAACCAGAACGACCTGTAAACACGGTCACCAAATGCTTAGGTATATTTAAATCAATGTTTTTTAAATTATTTTGTGAAGCACCTATAATATTAATATCATTCATTAATTGTCCTCCCTTATAACCATTGTAATGTTAATTATTTCATATTAATTGAAACTTCACTACTTAAAAGAACAGCAAAATTTATTAGTTGAGATTACAAATTATTCCACCAATTTAATTCATCTCTATCAAGAAGCTTTTCACTTTCGTTAGGTCCATAACTTCCAGATTTATAATTAGGGAAGGCAGGTGGTTCTTCATTCCAAACACTTTTAATTTTATCAATAAATTTCCAAGAATACATTAATTCTTCCCAATGTGAAAAGTTTGTTTGATCGCCAATTAAAACATCATAAATAAGATTTTCATAAGCATCAACTGTACTCATTTTATCTTTAGTTGGCATGATATAGGGAAGCTTAACAACTTGCATTTCATCATTTTGATTACTTTTTTTCCCGTTTACACATAAAGAAAAACCTTCATTTGGCTGAACATTGATGACTAATAAGTTGGATTCATTTTCTTCGGGAGTATCATAATATATATTCATAGGATTTTTTTTAAACTCTATGACAATTTGTATTGCTTTTTTATACATACGCTTTCCTGTACGAATATAAAAAGGGACACCAGACCATCTAGAATTATCGATTTCTATTTTGCCTGCGACAAAAGTTTCTGTTATTGATTTTGAATCTACGTTAGGTTCGTCTTTATAGGCTAGCACTGTTTCATTATTTATAACGCCTTCATCATATTGTCCTCGTACAAAATTTTGTTTGATTTCTTCTTTTTTTAAACTTTTTAATGATTTTAAAACCCGAACTTTTTCTTTCCTAATATCGTTACTTTTCCTACTAGATGGAACTTCCATTGCAAGTAATGAAACCATTTGTAATAAATGATTTTGTACCATATCTTTTAAAGCACCACTTGATTCGTAGTAAGTCCCTCTGTCTTCTATACCAAGCGTTTCTGAAGATGTTATTTGTATATTAGAAATATATTTATTGTTCCAAAGAGGTTCAAATATAGTATTTCCAAATCGTAGACGCTCAATATTTTGTATCATTTCTTTACCTAAATAATGATCAATTCTAAAAATCTCTTCTTCTTTAAATGACTTTCTTATTTGGTTATTTAATTTTTCTGCAGATTTTAAATCATCACCAAATGGCTTTTCTATAATCACTCTGCTAAACCCTTGCACATTTGTTAATCCAGAATCTTTTAAATTATTGGTTACTGTTCCAAAAAAGTTAGGAGACATTGCAAGATAAAATAGGCGATTCCCTTCTAAATTAAACTCTTCATCTAAGTCTTGACTTAATTGTAATAACTGTTCGTAACTTGCTTGCTGGTTAACATTTTGTTGTTGATAAAATAAATGATACAAAAACTCATCAATATCTCGTGGTTTTTCAATTTGATTTTTTATGGATAGTTTAACTTGTTGCCTAAATTCTTCAGTAGTTAGTTCATCTAAACCAGTCCCAATAATAACTATCGACTTTCCAAAATAACCTTTTTGAAATAAATTATATATCGATGGAAATAATTTACGATAGCTTAAATCACCTGTTGCTCCGAATATTGTAATTAAAGCCGAAATGTTTTGTTTCAAAATTAACGCCTTCTTCCTAATATTATTATTTAATATTGTTCACTTTTTAATTTTATATATTTTTAATTACCATAAAGAGAGCAGTAAAAAATCTATATTTCTAGATGTCTTTACTGCTAACTTTAATTTATTTAACTAAAAATCGCATAATAATTTGAATAAGAATTATTCTTCAGTCCACTGTGTGTGATATACACCTTTTTTATCTTTACGTTCATATGTGTGAGCCCCAAAATAATCACGTTGAGCTTGAATTAAATTAGCAGGTAAATTTTCTGAACGATAACTATCGTAATAGTTTATACTTGCAGAGAAACCAGGTGTTGGAATTCCATTTTTTATCGCTATTGCTATAACATTACGTAAGTCATCTTGATAGTTAGTTATAACCTTTTTGAAATAAGGATCTAGTAACAGATTTTGTAAATTTCCATCATTATCAAATGCTTCTTTTATTTTTTGTAAGAATTGTGCACTTATAATACATCCTTCACGCCAAATCATTGCTAAATCACCTAGTCGAAGATTCCACTTATGGTTTTCACTAGCCTTTTTCATTTGATCGAAACCTTGTGCATAAGAACAAATTTTACTCATATAAAGTGCTTTTCGAATACTTTCAAGGAATTCTTCTTTATTTCCTTGAAAGTTAGTTTCGGGTCCAGATAATTGTTTTGATGCATTAACTCGTTCTTCTTTTATTGAAGATATAAAACGCGCAAACACAGATTCAGTAATAATAGTTAATGGAGTGCCTAAATCCAATGCGTTGATAGATGTCCATTTACCTGTACCTTTTTGACCAGCAGTATCTAAGATTTGTTCCACTAAAGGGGCACCAGTTTCATTATCCAATTTATTAAAAATGTCACCAGTAATTTCAATTAAGTAACTTGATAATTCACCAGCATTCCATTGTTTAAAAGTTCTTGATATGTCTTGATGTGACATATCAAGTAGATATTTCATAAGTGCATAACTTTCTGCAATTAATTGCATATCAGCGTATTCAATACCATTATGCACCATCTTAACGTAATGACCTGCGCCATTGGGACCAATATACGTTACACATGGTGCGCCATCTTCTGCTTTTGCTGATATGGCTTCTAAAATCTCTCTCACTTTTTCAAAAGCTTCTCTTTGTCCACCAGGCATAAGAGAAGCCCCTCTTAAAGCTCCTACTTCACCACCTGAGACGCCCATTCCAATAAAGTTAATACCACTTTCGGCTAATTTCTCATTTCTGCTAATTGTGTTTTGATAGTTTGTATTACCTCCATCAATTATAATGTCATCAGAATCTAGTAGTGGTAATAAATCTTCAATCGTTTTATCTGTGGGCAGACCAGCTTTAACCATTAATAATATTTTACGTGGTTTTTCTATTGAATCAACGAATTCTTCAAGTGTATAAGTTGGAGTGATGGCTTCTTCAGACTCGGTCATTAATTCGTTAATTTCTTCAGTTGAAATACTATATACTGAAACACTATAACCATGAGATTTAATATTTCTAGAAAGATTCTTACCCATGACACCTAGTCCTAGAACACCTATATTTTGTTTCATTATAATTCTTCCTTTCTTTTAAAATTTAACTATTCTAATCTTTGTTCTAAAGAAGATTTTTTATCTTCAAAGCCTGGTTTACCCAATAATGCAAACATGTTTTGTTTATATGCTTCCACTCCAGGTTGGTTAAATGGATTAACACCTAGTTGGTAACCACTCATAGTACACGCAAGCTCAAAGAAATAAACAATGTAACCAAACGTTTCTTCGTCTAGTTTAGGAATGTTAATCACTAAATTAGGAACACCACCATCTGTATGAGCTAATAAAGTACCTTCAAAAGCTTTAGTATTAACTTCATCAATTGTTTTACCGGCTAAATAATTCAAACCATCTAGGTCTTCTCTATCTTCTTCAATCGTTATACCATGTTTAGGATTATTAACTTTTACGACTGTTTCAAATAAGAAGCGTCTACCTTCTTGAACATATTGTCCTAATGAGTGTAAATCAGTAGTGTAATTGGCACTTGAGGGATAAATACCTTTATAATCTTTACCTTCTGATTCGCCAAATAATTGTTTCCACCATTCGTTAAAGTATTGCATCGAAGGTTCATAATTAATTAGCATTTCAGTTGTATAACCTTTTGCATATAAAATATTACGAATTGTTGCATATTGATATGCAATATTGTCTTCTAAATTTCCTGTAGATAATTCTTCTCTTGCTTTTGCAGCACCTTCCATCATTGTTTTAATATCAATACCTGCAACAGCGATTGGTAATAAACCTACTGCAGTTAATACTGAATAACGACCACCTACGTCATCTGGAACTACGAAGGTTTCATAGCCTTCATTAGTAGCTAATTGTTTTAAAGCACCTTTTTCTTTATCTGTAGTTGCGAAGATACGTTTTTTCGCTTCTTCTTTACCATATTTATTTTCTAAAAGTTGTTTAAACAATCTAAATGATACTGCTGGTTCAGTCGTAGTACCAGATTTAGAAATAACATTAACTGAAAAATCTTTGCCATCTAGATAATCAATTAATTCTTGAGTATAAGTAGATGATAAATGATTACCTACAAACACGATTTCAGGATATTCATCGCTATTTCTAAATGAAGAAGTTAACATTTCAATCGCAGCACGTGCACCTAAATATGAACCACCGATACCAATAACTACAAATACATCTGAATTTTCTTTGACACGTTTTGAAGATTCCAAAATACGTGAGAATTCTTCTTTATCATAATCAGCAGGAAGATCAATCCAACCTAAGAAATCACTTCCAGCACCAGTAGCTTCATAAATTGTGTCGTGAATTGAATTAACTATATCTTTTTGTTGCTGTAATTCATGTTCATTAAAATATTCCAAAGCTTTACTAAAATCTAATCTTATATGAGTCATATTTACTTTCTCCCCTTTTAATTACACTATTTAATATTACATTGATTAATTTCTTCACTAGGTAATCAATGTAAGAAAATTTTAAAGTGTTTAATAAATTTATTACATTACATTTATAACAATAGTGTTTAAATTTGTTAATACTGAATATTTTGTCACCTACGAATACTAATAATCACATGAATCATTAAATACTATAACATGACTGATTTGTCAGTATTGTCATAATAAATACAGTGTGTGATACTAAGTTATATCAATTATTGAAAGGTGGATATAAAATGAAATTACAATTAGCTATTGATTTATTAAACAAAGAAGATGCAGCAAAACTAGCACAAGAGGTAGAAGAATTTGTAGATGTGGTTGAAATTGGAACACCAATCGTAATTAATGAAGGTCTTCCTGCTGTTGAATTAATGAGTAAATCTGTTAGTAAACCACAAGTTTTAGCAGACTTAAAAATTATGGACGCTGCAGATTATGAAGTAAGTCAGGCTGTTAAATTTGGCGCTGACATAACTACAATTTTAGGTGTAGCTGAAGATGCTTCGATTAAAGCAGCAATTGATGAAGCTCATAAACACAACAAAGAATTATTAGTTGATATGATTGCTGTTCAAGATATCGAAAAACGTGCAAAAGAATTAGACGAAATGGGTGCTGATTACATTGCAGTACACACAGGTTATGATTTACAAGCACAAGGTCAATCACCATTAGAAAACCTACGCAAAGTTAAATCTGTAATTAAAAATTCTAAAGTAGCGGTAGCTGGCGGTATCAAACCTGATACTATCGAAAGTATTGTCTCTGAAAATCCAGATTTAGTTATTGTAGGTGGAGGTATTGCTAATGCTGACGATCCAAAAGCAGCAGCAAAACAATGTAGAGATGCGATTGAAGGTAGATAATTATGACAGAATTCAATAATTTTGATCTTATTGTTAAGGAGTTAGAAAATACGTTTTCACAACTTGAAAACAATGCTTACCAATCTTTTGGAGAATCAGTAACACAAGCTACTCGCGTTTTTGTTGCTGGTAAGGGTCGTTCTGGATTTATTGCTAATAGTTTTGCTATGCGATTAAACCAATTAGGTAAAGTGTCCTATGTTGTAGGAGAAACTACAACACCATCTATTAGCAGTAATGATTTATTTATTATTATTTCGGGCTCAGGTTCGACTGAGCATCTGCGTCTACTTGCAGAAAAAGCAAATTCAATCGGCGCGCAAGTAGCACTTATTACTACGAAATCAGATTCAAAAATTGGTCAACTATCCGACTTATCAGTAATTCTACCTGCAGGAACAAAACATGACGCAGAAGGTTCAATACAGCCACTAGGAAGCTTGTTTGAACAATCTTCTCTAATGTTTTTAGATAGTGTGGTTTTAGGATTAATGTCTGAAGATGACATTGATGAAACTACGATGCAACAAAATCATGCAAACTTAGAATAAAATCTTTTATGGATAGTGAAATAATATATTGAATTTTTTATATTATTTCACATAACAAAAAGAACCTTAACTATAAGTTAAGGTTCTTTTTGTTATGGTATATCACATGCTATCTAACTCTAAACTTTATATTAATTTATCTAAAACCATCATTTCATCATAATTTATAGATTTACTAACTTGAAGAGCTATATTTTCACTTACTTCTCCTGAATCAATAAGTTGATTAAGAACATTTCTTTGTTCGTTCAATGCAATTAATTTAATGCGATATACAGTTACATGGTTATGATCTTTATAATTAAATAAATTGGAATTTGCTATTGTTAAACTATCATTTCGCATTAAATAACTATCACAAACTTGCATGACTTCCAATTCATTATCATTTGTCATCTCTTTAGACAAACGTTTAGCGATATTATAATAAATTATTCTCGTTACATTTGCTGTTTTTTCCGAGATTTCTCCTCTATTTAAATTCCGTTTATTTTTTGACTGGTTTGTAAACTGCTTACGCACTGTTGCTAATTTAAACCACATCATCACTCTTTTAAATAATGGAGCACGATGATACCTTTGTCTATGGTCTGTATAAGTACAGTAATCATCATATTCATTTTGTGATAATTTGTTATCCTTTATCAATTGATTAATTGTATCCATTTCTGTATCAAAAGCAATATGACGAAGACGATTTAATTCTCCTGGGTTTTCTTTGCTTTGTTTCGAATATTTCATGAACTTTATACGATCATGATAACTTTTTATAACACTACCATATTTAAATGATGTTCTTGGTGTTGATTGATATTTTAGATAATCAATAGTACGTTCTAATATGAGAATTCGAGTTTCTATAAAATTCAATCCTATAACTTTATTTTCTTTTATATTTGTAGTGAAAACAGGTAAAAGTACTTGAGCTATAATTAAACTAATAATAATCATTACTGATGCAATAAATAATAAATCATTTCTAAAACTGAAAGCATGACCGTCAATTGTAAAGGGCAGGGTTAGCGCAATTGCTAAAGAAATAGTGCCATGTACGCCACATAAGGTCATAATTAGAGAATACATACCTCTGTTAGTATGTTGTTTATTTTGCGAGCTCTTATGTTTTGAATAGAATAATGGATAAAATAAATAAACCCACAAAAATCTGAAACCATAGATTAGTAAAGCAATAATGAGCGTAATCGTTAATAAAAATGCTAAGTTTTGTGGTTCTGATGCAATAATATTTTGGATTGTTTTAGGAACAATATAACCTAAAAGTACGAATACAAAACCATTTAATAGATAACTTAGCAAATTCCAAGTTTGCGTATAACTTAATTGTAGCTGAGCACTAAATTGAGCTATACGATCGCGTTCAAATCCATGTACTAAACCGGCTACTACAGCTGCTATAATTCCAGAAGCATGAAACATCTCTGCAATACCAAATGTTATAAAAGGAGTTAATAACTGTATAAATACAAAAATATTATTATTTTCAATACCTTTTAACGAAAGCGAAATTCTTAATCTAACAAGTGCAACACCTATTATTGTTCCTACAAAAAGACCTCCAATAGCAGAAATTAAGAACTGACTCACAGCATTTGAAAGTGAGAATTCTCCAGTCATTAATGCAAGAATTGCTATATTAAATGAAATAATACCTGCGGCATCATTAAATAGTGATTCTCCTTCTAAGATAGTCATAGACCCTTTTGGTAATAATTTACCTTTTGTAATTGTTGATACCGCTACTGCATCCGTAGGACATAATACAGCAGCAATAGCAAAACTAGCAGCTAATGGTAAATCAGACCAAATACCATGTATTATAAAACCTACGCCAATGATGGTGAAAAAGACAAGACCAAGCGCCATAAGCATTATAGGTTTTATATAACGACCTAAACTTTCTCTCGATACATTAACACCATCTACAAATAATAATGGGGCGATTAACAACAACATAAATACCTCTGTATTAAAATCAAAATGCACCGGAATTGGTAATATAAATATTAAAATCCCTATAAAAATCTGTATAAATGCTAACGGTACTTTTTGTATAAATAATGAATGAATTAGTGAGGCTATAACTATAGCTATTATAAAAATTAAAAGTCCTTCAACTGTTTCCAAATCAACCCTTCTTTCATTTATTCTGTTATTAAAATGAAAATTCCTTTTATAGTAAGAGATACTCTTTAAATATAGGATAGTGTTTAACTATAAGGTAAGTATATTATTTAATAAAAACTTTCTTCTTAAATTATTAAATTGTTAATTAGCTTGCAATAACAGAACATATGTTCTATTATTGTCTTGAGGTGATTTTTATGATTCCAAACCCTAATGCCCCAGATAAGTATAAATATGAAACAGATTACAGAAAAATACCTAGAGAATATTTAAACCCTAGAATTCCTCAGGGCCGTGGAAAAATCAAATGGCAAGCTTTTGCTACCCTCCCTGAACAGTTTGAAATTTTAAACAAAATTATTCAAAATCAAGATAAAACTGAGAAACCTATATTAACAGAAGATACTTGGGATAGCATCAACTATATTTTTCAGTTGAAGGTAAAAAATGATGAACTATGTTCCATAGTATATTGGGAAAATGGTCATCTTACTACTTATATAGGAAAAATTTTAAAAATGGATGAAATTGATAATACATTTTCATTATACGACTCTAGCAATAATATATATAAACTAAATAATGATAATGTTTGCAGTATTACTTAATACCTAGAGATATTAAGTAATACTGTTTAAAATTTTGAATAGCTCTTGATAATTATTTTTTTCGAAATACTACAAGCAAAATCATTATTAGTATCAGACTGATATCAAATATACTATTTTTATCACTAAAAAATATTTCTACTACTTGAAGAATTGATAAAAGACTTATTATTAACAAAAGTTTATTTAAGTTTTCACTTCTTTCTTCTTCCTTGTAAGACTGTTCCAATTCGATTAGCGATAATTCTTCTTTATTTAATTCTTCAATATCTTGAGGAGCCCTAAAATCATTATTATCCTTTAGATGTAAGTATAAATATAAACTAGGCAAAAGTTCTGTTCTGTAAATAATTGCAATAGATCTCTTGAAATTTAACATCCATTGTCTAAAATATAGAGTTTCTTTTTTTCATTTAAATTATATTGCTGATATCCATACAATTGTAATTCATTTAACATAGTTTCTAAGAAAAAAAAGTTAGCAGCACTATGAAAATAAAGTGCCATTCTTGAACAATGTTCTAAAGTATCTTCTTCTTTCTCATCCATCCAGACTACAAAAATCGATGCTTTATTCAAGTATTTTATATAATTATCGCTATAACCACCTTTCCTAAAATGTTCACTCTTCCCTTCAAATGAAATAATAGGCGCATTTACTAACCATTCTTGAATTTTCACATCTTCATAAAAAGGATCATCTGCAAATTCATTTTCATTAGCTAAATAATAAACTTCAAACCCCATATTTCCAGATATTTTATATTCAAAGATATCATTACTATTATTTTTTATAATTCTATTGATTTGCCTGGAAACGTCTCTAATATTTTTATTGTGTCTATTCCCATACAACTGATACTGTCTTTGCCCATTATTATTTTCTTGTTTAATTAAAGGATATATATTATCTTCAACAATTGAGAAAGTGCTATACAAGTCATTTGCAAAATTTATACTCTCTAAATCTTCAATGATTTCTATAACAAAGGTACCGTTGTTAAATATAGTTAATGTCAAAAAAAATAAATTCAAAGTGTTCTCTTGAGTAATTTCAATATGTGGAGTGAATATATATTTTTTATATTTGTATCCATGTATATTATTTTGATCAAATAATCCTTCATTAATATTCGCATTAGTAGCAAATTTTTCTAAAAAATTTGCTAGTTTTTTGTGATATTCATTTATATAGCTTTTATATTTTCCAGGTAAAACCCAATGATCATAATTTACCGGTTGTTTGTCAGGAGATAAAATACGTATAACTCCTTTTACATTAAATAGAATTGCCTCGATTTTCTCAAACCAAGGGTTCATATTATCATCTTTTATATTTATAGCAGTAGCATATTGGTATGTCACTTTATAACCTTGCAATCTATTAAGATCTTTAATAACTTTTTCGTTTTCCTTTAATTTCAATTTAAATATCCTCATATATTCTAGAATATAAAGTATTAATTTCTTCTTTCAACATTTTTTTCTCTTTTTCTAAAGAGTTTACTTTCCTTTTTAAAGAAGAAATTAATGCGTCTTTACCATTACTTTTATTTTTATGCGCAAACGTTTCTTTGCTTTGTTCACGTAATTCTTCAATCTTCTTTCGAATTTTACTATTATTATATAAAGTCGCTTTAGAAACTTTTGCATTTTTAGAAACAACATTAAAGTTAATTTCTTCCTTTTTTTTAATCAAATCATTTATAGCTTTAATAACTTTTTTCTCAGTATTAGCTTTTCGTTCTGCATGTAACTTTTTTAATTGTTTTTGTCTATTAAATTTTTCCATTTTAACCTCTATACTTTTATTCTATTGCTTCTCCCAAATATAATATTTCCATCCTTTATGTTACCTAATATTTCTTCGTATTTATTTAATATATTAGTATGCTTTTCAACCATATCTTGCCTATTATTATTTTTAGCTAATTCTATAGATTTGACTGTTGATTTGATATGTAATTCATATTTTTCAACATCTAAATCAGAAAAACCAATAGCTAAATCCTTACATGGTTTCCCAGAATTACAAGTTAAACATGGCGGAGCTTCCATGTATGGACAATCACCACTCAATCTAGCGTGACAAGTACCGTAAGGATTGTCCATTGCGTTTAATTTATGTTCTTGCCATAAAGAATTCAATGTTTTTTCTGATAGTTCACTACTATGCTGTATATTTTTAATTTTACCGTCAAAATCAAAACTAAAAGCCCCTTGATCAATAACTGACTCAAAAGCCTTTCTTTTAGTATCATCAAGTAACTTAGCATACCGGAGAGTCATTTCAGGTGAAGAATGTGCTAATAGCTCTTGTATTGTTAATATATCTGCTCCACCATTTAATAATTTTACTGCATAAGTATGTCTAAATTGATGAGTTTTGAAATGAAAAATTTCTCCTTGTTCATCAACAATATTTTTAGTTTTTGCTAAATGATTTAAGTGAGCTCTGACCATATGTTGTGTGAACGGCATTCCTTTTCTTTTTCCTTTATAAGTAGCAAAAATATAATTATTAGGATTATTATCTTTTGTACTTTTGATTTTAGAATTAGCTATTAAAACTGCTACTATGTCAGCTAGTTTATTATCAATTGGTATTCTATGTCCTTTAACAAAAGTTTTAGCGATATCAGTAATTATTGAAAATTTTCCATTAACTTTTGCAAGACAATTATTTTTTAATGTTAATACATCAGAAATTCTTAATCCTGTTTTAAAAGCTATCCAAACTACAGGTATTAAATCTTTGCGCAAATTATTTAAATGCTCAAAAAGCTGTTCCAATACAAAATCTGGAATATAATCAATTTGGTTACTATTTTTCTTTTCGTGTTTAGGCATGTCTTGAGGATAAATTAAAAACCGGATATCTTGAAAGGGTGCTATGTCATAATTTTGAGTTGCAATATCGTTTAAAAATCTTCTAATTGCTTTTAATTCTTGCCTAACAAAATTTCTAGAACTTTGTACATTTTTACTATTAGCATATTTAAATAAATAATCTATATATACTTCAATATGACATCTATCTAAGTTATTTAAATTGTTCCAAGTCTTTTCTTTTTCAGCTATACTTTGAAAAAATCTAGTTAGTATTCTTACATAATATCTTGCTGTCCCAAATGCTATATCACCAGTTATCAAACGATTTTTCAAATATTTTTTCACTGCTTCTCGCATTTCTATTGAACTAATTTTTTCAAAGTTTAAATAGTGACCAGTAAGTGTTTTATTATAATTCAAACCATACTTTTCTAAATTTCTAACATCCCATTTATTTTTTTCCCATTCTTCTCTTTTATCAATAAATTTTTTCAGATTAATATACATATTATTTAAAAAAGATGCCAACTCACTTTTATATTCATAATCACCAAAAACGATTGATGATCCCTTTCTATTTAGTGGTATATTATTTTTAGCCAACCATCTAAACCAGTCCTTTTCTAATGTCTTAATATCATTATCTAGTAAAGAATTTAAATTAGGATAAACTTCATTAAAGAACTCAGTAATCTTATTGAGCTTAACTGCTCCATTATTAAATACGCTACCTAAAGACCAATACTCTTTACTCAAAAGTTTCAAAAAAATATATTTAAATTCTAAATTCAAATTTTTATTATTAATCTTAAAGTAAACGTTTTTTCTTTTGTCTGTATATCTCTTAATATTTTCCTGAAATTGTTTAAATTTGTTAAAAGCTGAAATGTGCCATACATCATTTTTTAAAAAGTAATCATCATATATTTCAGTTATTAAAATTTCTCCTTTTATATTTATCGTTCTACTTTTTATTGTACATAATTCGTTCATTAAAATACTATTTGTTGGTAAATTAAGTGGTATTGACATAGTTATTCCCCTTTATTAAAAACTTGAAATTGATTTTTTACTTTATCCCAATCTTCACGTATATCTTCTTCAGTCGGGTGAACATATAAATTAATAGTCGTTTGTATATTACTATGCCCGAGTCTTTCTTGAACTTGTTTAATATCTTTCGTTTCGTTATAAAAAACAGTTGCATGTGTATGTCGAAATAAATGAGGGTGAACATTTATAGATGTTTTATATTTTAATCTTTTAAATAACGAATATATATCATTATAATGCATAGCTTTCCCCACATTTTTTCCCTTTAATTTTACAAAAAGATAATCAGAACATAAGGAAAGATCATCAATTATTTCGTACACGTAATCATCATATAAATCAATCAAAGATTGAGAAATAAATATTTTTCTTTCCCCAGTTTTTAAATAAGTATCATTGCTATTAAATCTATTTTTCAAAACTATTTGATGGCCTTTTCTAAAATCAAATTTGATATCTTCAATACGTAATGACAATACCTCACCTATGCGTAATCCTGTTTCATATAGTAATTGTATTAGGAATTTATCTCTAATATTATTAGCTGCTTCCAATAATTCCTTAACCTCAACATTAGTTAACACTTCTAATTTTTTCTTTGGTTCTTTTACTTTCAAAATATTTTTTAACATTCCATAATCTTTGTTTATATGATGCATGAAACTTTTATATTTTTTAGAATATTTACTCTCGGTATGTAAAAAATCATAAAAATTAACGTCTAATTTTTTGCTCCTATAGAGATAATCATAAAAATTAGATACTACTGTAATAGTCAAATTAATTGTCTTAGGACTGCTATTTGTTTCTTTTTGATTGTAAGAGAGGACATTCTCATATTCAAAAGGTGTTTTCATCCATCTTATAAAATCAACAAAGTTATCAAAATTAATCTCTTTATAGTGTATTTGCTTATTTTCTAAATATTTAAAAAATTTTTTCAGCGCATAGGCATAGGTTTTCTTGGTATTCAAACTTTTCTTAACACTATCCAAATATTTCAAATAGCGTACTGCATCTACTATAGGTTCATTTTTACCATCTAAAATCATAAAATTAATACCATTCTTTGCTTTTACTTCTACTATCTTCATAATAATCTCATTTCTACATTTAATAATATAAGTATACATTATTATGTCGTTTTTTACATTAGACATATTAGACTTATTAAACATAACAAAAAAAGTCTATTTAATATTTTTACTATGTTCATTTTTTCTTGAAAAATAATTCATATTAAACAAAACAGTCTATATTCTTTAACATACATATAACCATTCAAAACTATGCCAGAGCAATATGAAATTTTAGATCAATATATAGATGACCAAAATAAAATTGATATGCCATTATTATCAGAAGAACAACTAGAATCGATTAATGATATAATTAATGAAAAGATAAAAACTAATTCTTTTTGTACAATTGATTATTGGGATAACGGATATATAAAACAACTTTCAGGAATTATTAAGAAAGTAGGATAAAGTCCGTATAATTGTGTAAAAGTAAAAAGGCCATATAACAGTCCTTTTACGGTACAATGTTTTTAACGACAAAAACATACCCAGGAGGACTTTTACATGACCCAAGTACATTTTACACTGAAAAGCGAAGAGATTCAAAGCATTATTGAATATTCTGTAAAGGATGACGTTTCTAAAAATATTTTAACAACGGTATTTAATCAACTAATGGAAAATCAACGAACAGAATATATTCAAGCAAAAGAATATGAACGAACAGAAAACCGACAAAGTCAACGAAATGGCTATTATGAGCGCAGCTTTACGACACGTGTAGGCACGCTAGAATTAAAAGTACCCAGAACACGTGATGGCCATTTTTCACCCACAGTGTTTGAACGTTATCAACGAAACGAAAAAGCCCTCATGGCTTCAATGTTGGAAATGTATGTATCAGGCGTTTCAACTCGTAAAGTATCAAAAATTGTGGAAGAACTTTGTGGTAAATCCGTCTCTAAGTCCTTCGTTTCTAGCTTAACAGAACAGCTAGAACCTATGGTTAACGAGTGGCAGAATCGTTTATTATCAGAAAAAAATTATCCTTACTTAATGACCGATGTACTCTATATAAAAGTACGAGAAGAAAATCGAGTACTCTCAAAAAGCTGTCATATAGCGATTGGAATAACCAAAGATGGCGACCGTGAAATTATCGGCTTCATGATTCAAAGTGGCGAAAGCGAAGAGACCTGGACAACATTTTTTGAATACCTAAAAGAACGCGGTTTACAAGGTACGGAACTCGTTATTTCTGATGCGCACAAAGGATTAGTCTCTGCCATTAGAAAATCCTTCACCAACGTAAGTTGGCAAAGATGCCAAGTTCACTTCCTAAGAAATATCTTTACCACCATTCCTAAAAAAAATTCAAAATCTTTCAGAGAAGCTGTTAAAGGAATTTTTAAGTTCACAGATATTAACTTAGCGCGTGAGGCTAAAAATCGATTGATTCATGATTATATCGATCAACCAAAATATTCAAAAGCTTGCGCATCATTGGATGATGGATTCGAAGACGCCTTTCAATATACCGTACAAGGAAATTCCCACAATCGACTAAAGAGTACCAATCTAATTGAACGACTGAATCAAGAAGTACGCAGAAGAGAAAAGATTATTCGCATCTTCCCCAATCAAACATCAGCCAATCGCTTAATTGGAGCCGTTCTTATGGACCTACATGATGAATGGATTTATTCTTCAAGAAAATACATCAATTTTGATAAGTAGAAATGGTAAAAACATTGTATAGCATTTTACACAGGAGTCTGGACTTGACTGAAAGTAGTAGATACGATAAATGAAATAATATATTTAACTAACGACATACAAAAAAATTTTAAATTAAAATTTTCTGTAATTTGTGATGTTATATAAAATAGAAAGGAAAAAATTAAATGTTTACTGTAGATGCATCAACATTTAAACAAGAAGTAGAGCGTTTTAGAGACCTAATATCACAACAATATAATTTAAAAGATATTCATTTAGCTAATTACAATTTATTCTTAGAGGTTAGTGAGTTATACGAAACAGTAGAGATTTTAATTCATAATAATATTAATAATCCTATACCTGCATTATCCAGACTTTTATTTGAGCGATATATATATATATTATTTTTAAACGAGAAAAAGCAATATACCAATGATAGAGCAAAAAGGTATTTGGATTATAGGGAATATGAAATTCAAAAATATCATGAATTCGTCTATCGTGATGATACTAATGAAATATCATTTTCAAACGTAAGAAGCTATATAAATATTAATAAAAACGACAGTGAATATTTAGACGCATTTAACGTAGATAATCTAAAATCAACAGAATCTAATTACAGAGCGAATTTTACTAATATAGATCATATGAATACAGATAAGTTAAAATGGTATTTTCAAACTAATGAATATAAAGAAAATTCTAATGGCGATAAAGTACCAAACAAATTATATAACTTTAAAGATTTGTGCGATTATTTAGGATATCCTGTATATTATTATATATGTTACAAAAACTTTTCATCTAATATACATGGATCAGCTTCATTAAGAAGTACAATTAAACATAGTATAAATAGCCAGTCTAACAAAAACGGTAATATTGTATTATCAATAAATATCATTGCATATAGTATTAATAGACTATATGCAATGTTTAAATAAAAAAAGAGGGGATTCACATTCCCCTCTTTTTTAAATATCCTCATATTCAACTATTTTAAAGCGTTTTGTTTCTTTGCTGTATTTTAGAGCATACTTAGATTGAATTTTATTTTTGTTGACTTCTTTAGTTAAAATAATTTGTAACTTGTCTTTATCTTTACTAATATCATCAATTTGTGGATTACTATATTTGTTCTTAGCTTTTGATTCCACCATCTTTTTCATATGCTTTGCTACTTTACTATCTTCTTCTATATAATCTGAAATGTATTTATAGTCAGATTTTTTGTATGCTTGGTTCAAATGGTTGGTATAATCAATCATAAATTTCTTGCCCTTATTTTCTATTTCTTTATTTTCTTGTTTAAATTTATTAATAGAATCTTGATTAAAAGATAAATCTACTTCTTGGATAAAGTCCGTATAATTGTGTAAAAGTAAAAAGGCCATATAACAGTCCTTTTACGGTACAATGTTTTTAACGACAAAAACATACCCAGGAGGACTTTTACATGACCCAAGTACATTTTACACTGAAAAGCGAAGAGATTCAAAGCATTATTGAATATTCTGTAAAGGATGACGTTTCTAAAAATATTTTAACAACGGTATTTAATCAACTAATGGAAAATCAACGAACAGAATATATTCAAGCAAAAGAATATGAACGAACAGAAAACCGACAAAGTCAACGAAATGGCTATTATGAGCGCAGCTTTACGACACGTGTAGGCACGCTAGAATTAAAAGTACCCAGAACACGTGATGGCCATTTTTCACCCACAGTGTTTGAACGTTATCAACGAAACGAAAAAGCCCTCATGGCTTCAATGTTGGAAATGTATGTATCAGGCGTTTCAACTCGTAAAGTATCAAAAATTGTGGAAGAACTTTGTGGTAAATCCGTCTCTAAGTCCTTCGTTTCTAGCTTAACAGAACAGCTAGAACCTATGGTTAACGAGTGGCAGAATCGTTTATTATCAGAAAAAAATTATCCTTACTTAATGACCGATGTACTCTATATAAAAGTACGAGAAGAAAATCGAGTACTCTCAAAAAGCTGTCATATAGCGATTGGAATAACCAAAGATGGCGACCGTGAAATTATCGGCTTCATGATTCAAAGTGGCGAAAGCGAAGAGACCTGGACAACATTTTTTGAATACCTAAAAGAACGCGGTTTACAAGGTACGGAACTCGTTATTTCTGATGCGCACAAAGGATTAGTCTCTGCCATTAGAAAATCCTTCACCAACGTAAGTTGGCAAAGATGCCAAGTTCACTTCCTAAGAAATATCTTTACCACCATTCCTAAAAAAAATTCAAAATCTTTCAGAGAAGCTGTTAAAGGAATTTTTAAGTTCACAGATATTAACTTAGCGCGTGAGGCTAAAAATCGATTGATTCATGATTATATCGATCAACCAAAATATTCAAAAGCTTGCGCATCATTGGATGATGGATTCGAAGACGCCTTTCAATATACCGTACAAGGAAATTCCCACAATCGACTAAAGAGTACCAATCTAATTGAACGACTGAATCAAGAAGTACGCAGAAGAGAAAAGATTATTCGCATCTTCCCCAATCAAACATCAGCCAATCGCTTAATTGGAGCCGTTCTTATGGACCTACATGATGAATGGATTTATTCTTCAAGAAAATACATCAATTTTGATAAGTAGAAATGGTAAAAACATTGTATAGCATTTTACACAGGAGTCTGGACTTGACTGAGTTTTATGGAAGAAGTTTTAATTGATGATAATATGGTTTTTGATATTGATAATTTAAAAGGATTTCTTAATGATACCAGTTCATTTGGGTTTATAGCTAAAGAAAATAATAAAATTATAGGATTTGCATATTGCTATACACTTTTAAGACCTGATGGAAAAACAATGTTTTATTTACACTCAATAGGAATGTTACCTAACTATCAAGACAAAGGTTATGGTTCAAAATTATTATCTTTTATTAAGGAATATTCTAAAGAGATTGGTTGTTCTGAAATGTTTTTAATAACTGATAAAGGTAATCCTAGAGCTTGCCATGTATATGAAAAATTAGGTGGTAAAAATGATTATAAAGATGAAATAGTATATGTATATGATTATGAAAAAGGTGATAAATAAATGAATATAGTTGAAAATGAAATATGTATAAGAACTTTAATAGATGATGATTTTCCTTTGATGTTAAAATGGTTAACTGATGAAAGAGTATTAGAATTTTATGGTGGTAGAGATAAAAAATATACATTAGAATCATTAAAAAAACATTATACAGAGCCTTGGGAAGATGAAGTTTTTAGAGTAATTATTGAATATAACAATGTTCCTATTGGATATGGACAAATATATAAAATGTATGATGAGTTATATACTGATTATCATTATCCAAAAACTGATGAGATAGTCTATGGTATGGATCAATTTATAGGAGAGCCAAATTATTGGAGTAAAGGAATTGGTACAAGATATATTAAATTGATTTTTGAATTTTTGAAAAAAGAAAGAAATGCTAATGCAGTTATTTTAGACCCTCATAAAAATAATCCAAGAGCAATAAGGGCATACCAAAAATCTGGTTTTAGAATTATTGAAGATTTGCCAGAACATGAATTACACGAGGGCAAAAAAGAAGATTGTTATTTAATGGAATATAGATATGATGATAATGCCACAAATGTTAAGGCAATGAAATATTTAATTGAGCATTACTTTGATAATTTCAAAGTAGATAGTATTGAAATAATCGGTAGTGGTTATGATAGTGTGGCATATTTAGTTAATAATGAATACATTTTTAAAACAAAATTTAGTACTAATAAGAAAAAAGGTTATGCAAAAGAAAAAGCAATATATAATTTTTTAAATACAAATTTAGAAACTAATGTAAAAATTCCTAATATTGAATATTCGTATATTAGTGATGAATTATCTATACTAGGTTATAAAGAAATTAAAGGAACTTTTTTAACACCAGAAATTTATTCTACTATGTCAGAAGAAGAACAAAATTTGTTAAAACGAGATATTGCCAGTTTTTTAAGACAAATGCACGGTTTAGATTATACAGATATTAGTGAATGTACTATTGATAATAAACAAAATGTATTAGAAGAGTATATATTGTTGCGTGAAACTATTTATAATGATTTAACTGATATAGAAAAAGATTATATAGAAAGTTTTATGGAAAGACTAAATGCAACAACAGTTTTTGAGGGTAAAAAGTGTTTATGCCATAATGATTTTAGTTGTAATCATCTATTGTTAGATGGCAATAATAGATTAACTGGAATAATTGATTTTGGAGATTCTGGAATTATAGATGAATATTGTGATTTTATATACTTACTTGAAGATAGTGAAGAAGAAATAGGAACAAATTTTGGAGAAGATATATTAAGAATGTATGGAAATATAGATATTGAGAAAGCAAAAGAATATCAAGATATAGTTGAAGAATATTATCCTATTGAAACTATTGTTTATGGAATTAAAAATATTAAACAGGAATTTATCGAAAATGGTAGAAAAGAAATTTATAAAAGGACTTATAAAGATTGATTATATAATATATGAAAAGCTATTATAAAAGACATTAGTATTAAATAGTTTAAAAAAATGAAAAATAATAAAGGAAGTGAGTCAAGTCCAGACTCCTGTGTAAAATGCTATACAATGTTTTTACCATTTCTACTTATCAAAATTGATGTATTTTCTTGAAGAATAAATCCATTCATCATGTAGGTCCATAAGAACGGCTCCAATTAAGCGATTGGCTGATGTTTGATTGGGGAAGATGCGAATAATCTTTTCTCTTCTGCGTACTTCTTGATTCAGTCGTTCAATTAGATTGGTACTCTTTAGTCGATTGTGGGAATTTCCTTGTACGGTATATTGAAAGGCGTCTTCGAATCCATCATCCAATGATGCGCAAGCTTTTGAATATTTTGGTTGATCGATATAATCATGAATCAATCGATTTTTAGCCTCACGCGCTAAGTTAATATCTGTGAACTTAAAAATTCCTTTAACAGCTTCTCTGAAAGATTTTGAATTTTTTTTAGGAATGGTGGTAAAGATATTTCTTAGGAAGTGAACTTGGCATCTTTGCCAACTTACGTTGGTGAAGGATTTTCTAATGGCAGAGACTAATCCTTTGTGCGCATCAGAAATAACGAGTTCCGTACCTTGTAAACCGCGTTCTTTTAGGTATTCAAAAAATGTTGTCCAGGTCTCTTCGCTTTCGCCACTTTGAATCATGAAGCCGATAATTTCACGGTCGCCATCTTTGGTTATTCCAATCGCTATATGACAGCTTTTTGAGAGTACTCGATTTTCTTCTCGTACTTTTATATAGAGTACATCGGTCATTAAGTAAGGATAATTTTTTTCTGATAATAAACGATTCTGCCACTCGTTAACCATAGGTTCTAGCTGTTCTGTTAAGCTAGAAACGAAGGACTTAGAGACGGATTTACCACAAAGTTCTTCCACAATTTTTGATACTTTACGAGTTGAAACGCCTGATACATACATTTCCAACATTGAAGCCATGAGGGCTTTTTCGTTTCGTTGATAACGTTCAAACACTGTGGGTGAAAAATGGCCATCACGTGTTCTGGGTACTTTTAATTCTAGCGTGCCTACACGTGTCGTAAAGCTGCGCTCATAATAGCCATTTCGTTGACTTTGTCGGTTTTCTGTTCGTTCATATTCTTTTGCTTGAATATATTCTGTTCGTTGATTTTCCATTAGTTGATTAAATACCGTTGTTAAAATATTTTTAGAAACGTCATCCTTTACAGAATATTCAATAATGCTTTGAATCTCTTCGCTTTTCAGTGTAAAATGTACTTGGGTCATGTAAAAGTCCTCCTGGGTATGTTTTTGTCGTTAAAAACATTGTACCGTAAAAGGACTGTTATATGGCCTTTTTACTTTTACACAATTATACGGACTTTATCTTAAAATTCCTTCATTACACTCTTGGCGGTTTCACTTATCAACTTATCATTTGGCTTATCACTTTTATTGTCTTTATTCGTAAAAATGACTAAAACAATAGGTTCAGATTGGCCCTTAGGATAAACAAAAGCAACATCATTTCTAGAAGCATATGTTATTGCTTGACCACTTTTATCAGCAACTTTATAGTCTTTTGGAATACCATCTTTAATTAAAGTGTCTCCGTTTTTATTATTTAACATTAAATCAAGTAAGAAATTTTTATTTTTTTTGCTTAATTTTCCATTTGCGATAAGTTTATTTAAAGTCTTGCCGAAAGCAGCAGGCGTTGAAGTATCTTTTTTGCTCTTTGGTGAATAGTAATTTAATTCTATTTCATATCTAACTGGATTTGTTACTTTATCTCCCAATTTTTTTAAACGTTTTTTAATTTTTTTGATTCCACCGATTTCGTTTATAATTTTATTGTTTGCTGTATTATCACTGTACTTCATTGAAGCCTCAATAAGTTCTTTTAAAGTGATATCTTTTCCTACATATTTTTCTAAAATAGGAGAATAAGCAACTATATCATCTTTGTTAATATGTACTTTTTTATTTAACTTATTATAAGGTACTTGTTCTAACAAAATAGCACTATTTATCGCTTTTGAAGTCGAAGCATAGGCAAATCTCTTATCTGAATTAAATTTTACTTCCTTACCACTTTTAGTATCTAAAGCATAAACACCAATATGAGCATTATATTTTTTTTCTAAATCATTTAACTCTTTGGCATGTGAACTGTTTGAATTACATGCACTTAAAACTAAAGCAATTACAATTAAAAATATTAACTTTTTCAAAATATACCCTCCAATATTACATTTGTAATTTCTATGAATCAATAATATTACAATTGTAATATTGGCGTCAATAGTTTATTATAAATATTTGAAAGAAGGTGTTGAAATGGCTAAGTTATTAATAATGAGCATAGTAAGCTTTTGTTTTATATTTCTATTGTTATTATTTTTTAGGTACATATTAAAACGCTATTTTAATTATATGTTAAATTATAAAGTTTGGTATCTAACTCTTCTTGCAGGATTAATTCCTTTCATTCCTATTAAATTCTCTCTTTTTAAATTTAATAATGTGAATAATCAAGCGCCCACAGTTGAAAGTAAGTCACACGAATTGAACCATAACATAAATACCACCAAACCTATTCAAGAGTTCACAACAGATATCCATAAGTTTAATTGGGATTCAATTGATAATATCTGCACAGTTATTTGGATAGTTTTAGTTATTATTTTAAGTTTTAAATTTTTGAAAGCCTTATTATATCTTAAATATTTAAAGAAACAGTCACTCTATCTAAACGAAAATGAAAAAAATAAAATAGATACGATACTTTTCAACCATCAATATAAAAAAAATATTGTGATTCGAAAAGCAGAGGCTATTCAATCTCCAATAACTTTTTGGTATGGGAAATATATTATTTTGATTCCTAGTTCATATTTTAAAAGTGTAATTGACAAAAGACTAAAATATATAATATTGCATGAATATGCTCATGCTAAAAATAGAGATACTTTACATTTAATTATCTTTAATATCTTCTCTATTATTATGAGTTACAATCCATTAGTACATATTGTAAAAAGAAAGATAATTCATGACAATGAAGTAGAAGCCGATAGATTTGTCCTTAATAATATTAACAAAAATGAATTTAAAACTTATGCGGAAGCTATTATGGATTCCGTATTAAAAATCTCAGTTTTTAATAAAAATATACTAAGCCACTCATTTAATGGTAAAAAATCATTACTCAAAAGAAGATTAATGAATATAAAGGACGCCAATCTGAAAAAACAATCAAAATTAATTCTAATTTTCATTTGTATTTTTACTTTTTTTCTCATGGTAATTCAAAGCCAATTTTTGATGGGGCAATCCTTAACTGATGATAATTTTAAAAAACCCTTACAGAACGATTACCAAATTTTAGATAAAAGTAAAATTTTTGGTTCAAATAGTGGATCTTTCGTCATGTACAGCATGAAGAAAGACAAATACTATATTTATAACGAAAAAGAAAGTAGAAAAAGGTATTCTCCTAATTCAACTTATAAAATTTATTTAGCTATGTTTGGACTTGACCGACATATTATAAGTGATGAAAATTCACGTATGTCATGGAATCATAAGCATTACCCTTTTGATGCTTGGAATAAGGAACAAGATTTAAATACAGCAATGCAAAATTCAGTTAATTGGTACTTCGAACGTATTAGTAATCAAATACCAAAGAACTATACAGCGGCTCAACTCAAGCAATTAAATTATGGTAATGAAAATTTGGGAAGTTATAAAAGCTATTGGATGGAAGATAGTTTGAAAATATCTAATCTTGAACAAGTAATAGTTTTTAAAAATATGATGGAACAAAATAACCATTTTAGTAAAAATGAAAAGAAACAATTATCTTCTTCGTTATTGATTAGAAAAAATGAAAATTATGAATTGTATGGGAAAACAGGTACAGGTATAGTAAACGGGAAGTACAATAATGGGTGGTTTGTAGGTTACGTAATTACAAATCATGATAAGTATTATTTTTCTACACATTTATCAGATGAAAAAGCCTCTGGTGAAAATGCTAAATTAATAAATGAAAAAATATTAAAAGAAATGGGTGTTTTAAATGGGCAATAAGCAAGTTGAAATATCTATGGCTGAATGGGATGTTATGAATATAATATGGAATAAAAAATCAGTATCAGCTAATGAAATTGTAGTTGAGATTCAAAAAAATAAAGAAGTTAGCGATAAGACGATTAGAACATTAATTACAAGACTATATAAAAAAGAGATTATAAAACGATATAAATATAATAATATTTATTTTTACTCATCAAATATTAAAGAAGATGATATTAAAATGAAAACTGCTAAAACCTTTCTTAATAAATTGTATGGAGGGGATATAAAAAGTTTAGTGCTTAATTTTGCGAAAAATGAAGAATTAAATAACAAAGAAATTGAAGAATTGCGAGACATTTTAAATGATATTAGTAAAAAGTAATTAGAGGTATGTTTCAAACATAATACATATGTAAACTATGCTTGACTCTTATTAAATTAGTTTTGTTAATGACATTTAAAATATATTATTAAAGATGAGAGTGTACAGAAAATAACCATTTTCTGTACACTCTCTTTTTATATCTAGATATATAGCTAGTATACATATTTTAGTGTTCAATAACCCAACAGAAAATCTATGTTCATAAATATGGTTAGAATTAAGTTATGGTACAATGAAAATCTACATAGGAGGTTTGTATTTTGAAAATAGGTTATGCAAGAGTCTCAACTGGTTTGCAAAATTTGAATTTGCAGGAAGATCGATTAAATCAATATGGTTGTGAAAAGATATTTAGCGATCATATAAGTGGATCAAGAAGTAAACGTCCTGGTTTAGATAAAGCTATTGAATTTGCGAGGTCAGGAGATACGATTGTTGTTTGGAGACTAGATAGATTAGGACGTAACATGGAAGATTTAATCACATTAGTTAATGAACTTAATAATCGAGGCGTGAGTTTTCATAGTTTAGAAGAAAATATAACAATGGATAAATCAAGTTCTACAGGACAATTGTTATTTCATTTATTCGCAGCATTTGCAGAGTTTGAACGTAATTTAATTTTAGAACGTTCTTCAGCGGGGCGAATGGCAGCTCGTGCTAGAGGACGCTATGGAGGTCGACCCGAAAAATTAAATAAACAAGATTTGACTTTACTCAAAACACTTTATGATAATGGAACCCCGATTAAAACTATTGCAGAGCAATGGAAAGTTTCACGTACAACAATCTATCGTTATCTCAATAAGTTAAATAACCAAGAAAATAAAGATAAATAAAAAATATTACTGAGTTTTAAGAAAGATAAAAGTTAGACAGGATACACCCTAATCATACATGTATAATTGTTGAATTTATAGCAACTAAAATGTATGGTTAGGGTGTATATTAATTATGAGGTGAAAATCAATGATTGTTGGCTATGCGTGAGTATCATCGATCGATCAAAATTTAGAAAGACAACTTGAAAATTTAAAGACGTTTGGGGCTGAAAAAATATTTACAGAAAAACAGTCTGGGAAATCTATTGAAAATAGACCAGTATTTCAAGAAGCACTTAACTTTGTAAGAACGGGAGATCGATTCGTTGTGGAATCTATTGATCGTTTAGGACGTAATTATGATGAAATTATTGAAACTGTGAATTACTTAAAAGAAAAAGACGTTCAGTTAATGATTACAAGTTTACCTATGATGAATGAAGTTATTAGTAATCCATTACTGGATAAATTTATGAAAGATTTAATTGTTCAAATTTTAGCAATGGTTTCAGAACAAGAGAGAAACGAAAGTAAACGTCGACAAGCACAAGGAATTCAAGTTGCAAAAGAAAAAGGCGTTTATAAAGGACGACCTTTACTTTATTCGCCAAACGCGAAAGATCCTCAAAAGCGTGTTATCTATCATCGAGTTGTCGAAATGTTAGAAGAAGGCCAAGCAATTAGTAAAATTGCAAAAGAAGTAAATATAACAAGGCAGACTGTTTATAGAATTAAACACGATAAGGGATTATCTTGATAAATAGGTTGTCAATGCAAATGAGCGTTTCTCACAGCGTTCTAAAACGCATATTAATCATCTATTATGAGATTTTAATAATAAAACAAGAAAAGAGAGGGTAAAAACTCCCTCTCTTTTCTTCTATATTCTTTTTCTCAAAAATGATCGGTTATGGTACTATTGTTATTTACTTTATTATAATACTTTAAAGAAATATTCAATATAAATTAGTGTATAGTTTTTAAGTTATATCATGAATAGATTGTCCTGTTAATTCCCATTTTTTATCTGATACATGTTTAACAAACCTTGTATCATGTGATGTAAACAAAATGATTCCAGGATATTTATTCATAAACATTTCTAATGCTTCTAATGTTTTAATATCTAAAAAATTAGTTGGTTCATCCAAAATTAACATATTCGCTTTCGTTGAAAATAATACTGCTAACGATAATTTCGTTTCTTTCCCCACCACTCAAAACATTACAAGAACGATCAAGTGCTTCATTTAAACCCAAGTTATTTAAAATAGCTCTACTGAATGATTCTGATGAATCCGTTTCATCCATTAAATATTGCAATAATGAAACGTCACGCATGTCTTCATAAGCAAGTTGACGATAGTATGCCATTTGCACTTTAGGAGAACAATCAATTCCCTCTATTTGGTGGTAAATAGCTTCAAGTAAAGTTGTCTTACCTACACCATTTGCACCTACGAGCGCTATATTTTTGCCATATGGTATTTGGAATCGTACTTGTGTTAGCAGTTTTTGACTTCCTTTAACCAATGTTAGATTTTGTGCAATGATTGGATAATTATTATGGATATCATAAATTTTATTTTGTGGGAAATTGAATTCATGATAACTTTGTGGTTTTTCAACTTCTTCCAAATGTTCCATTCTTTTTTCAATATGCTTAGCTTGTTTTTGAGCAGCCTTCTCAACCGTGCCTTTTTGTTTTGATGCACTTAAACGATCTGGTGCTATACTTTTGTTTTTTTGTTTTGATGATGCTTGTGCCATTTGTTGCGCTTGATTTCGTTTAGCTTTACTGGCTTGGGACAATCTTTGTTTTTCACTTATATACTGTTCATATTGACGTTGTTGTTCTAACTGTTCTTGTTCATATTGATTTTGATACTGTGTGTAATTACCTTTAAACACTCTTATTGTGCCATCTTCTTGTATATCCCAAATTGTGTCAGCAATTTGGTCTATAAGTGCTCTATCATGACTTACTATAATTAAAGTACCATAGTAATATTTTAAAATATTTTTCAGATAATCTTTACCAATTTTATCCAAGTGATTTGTAGGTTCATCTAAAAGTAATATCGGACTATAATTTGATATGACATTAGCTAATTTATATTTTGCTTTTTCACCACCACTCATACTGTCGGTTGTATGCATAGGTATATGGAGTTCACTCATTAAACTACCGTCTAACGTGTTAAAATCATTTTCCACATCCATGTTAAGCTGTTCAAAATATTGAATTTCGCCAACCGTTTCAACTGTTCCAGATTCTGGTTTTGTTTTTTGAGCAATCATATTTAGTAATGTGGTTTTGCCAGTACCATTACCCCCAATAAGTGCTATTTTTTCAAATTGGTAAGCATAAAGATGATCGATGTTAAGTGATCGTAAATCTGTCAATTTATGATTGATTTGGTTAAATTTAATTGTATATTGTTCCATATTTATACACTCCTTGTATATTTAAAGGACGTGTACGCAAAAAATGAGACAGGCTACTCCCGTCTCATTCACATTACACTTTCAAACACTTAAAGAATTATTACGATGTTTTAGTATTTGAAAGCGTTTATTATTCCTATCGAAGGATAAAAAATGACATAAGTCATCCTATGAGTGTGTGTATTGCGGACAAGCCTTTTTGAATTAATTTAGTTTTGTATTCAAAAAGGTTTATTTGAGTCTCATAGAAGCTGTCATTTTAATCCTCCTTCATCGATAAAATAGTAATGTTAATATAACATTTTATTGGTTTTTTTACAATATATCTCTAAGTACAAAGATCATATAATAAAAGTATAAAATTACAATTTGAGATTGATTATACATCTTGTTAATTTAGAGTGTACTTATAAAATGCAGCACTTCATTTAATTTATATTTATGTATCTCAACATGTATTTAAATAATTTATTTTTTTATGATACATTAAGTTTGGATTTAAAATATATCTAAATAATTAAAAAGGAGATAATTGTATGGATGTTTTAACAGTAGAACATTTAACAAAAAAGATAGGTAATAAGACTATTCTCAAAGATATTTCTTTAAATTTAAAACGAGGACAGATTGTCGGTCTTGTTGGAGCAAATGGGGCAGGAAAAACATCTTTGATGAAAGTTATATTAGGCTACTCGATTTATCAAGAAGGTAACTTTGAAGTTATTGAAAATAAGCATAAAAAAAGTAACGTTGGTGCATTGATCGAAAATCCAGGAGTATATCCCTTTATGTCAGGCTATGACAATCTTAAACTACTAAATGAAACTAAAAATACTCAAGATATTGATACAATTGTCTCTCAACTTAAAATGGATGAGTATATACATAATAAAGCCAAAACATATTCCTTGGGTATGAAACAAAAATTAGGTATTGCAATAGCTTTCTTAAATCAACCCCAATTAATTATTTTAGATGAACCTATGAATGGGTTAGATCCTAGGGCTGTAAGAGATGTTAGAGAACTCATTGTAAAAAAAGCGGAAGAGGGCGTTACCTTTTTAATTTCTAGCCATATATTAAGTGAGTTAGTAAAAATCACCAATTCTATCCTTATCATTAACAAAGGTAAAATTGTTACTGAAACTACCGAAGAAGAATTAAACCAATATAAAGATAACGATTTAGAAAATGTATTATTAAGTATCATTGATAAGGAGGATCAATCGTAAAATGGGCACTTTAATTAAGCAAGAATGTTTTAAATTGTTTAAAAAGAAATCGACGTTTATTATACCAATTATCATTATGTTATTAATGGTTGTTCAAGCTATAATATCTAAAAACTATGATGATGTTTTTTCTCCACAATCATCTATTGAATCAGCATTTAGTGGTTTTTCATGGTTTATCTTTTTATTAATTATTCAAGCCAGCACCATTATTTCAATGGAGTTTTATCATGGTACAATTAAAAATCTTCTCTATCGAAAATATACGAGAACAAGCATTATTATTAGTAAAATTATTACATTAATACTTTTTTCACTACTGTATTTTATTGTTAGTATTGTTGTAGGAATTATTCTATGGGCTATTTTCTTCAACGATATCAATCTCCTTGAAAGTAAGGGTGATGCGTTATCGTTATTAAGTAAAATGTTATTAACTGGACTAGGTACATATGTTGGAACATGGTTAGTCTTAAGTATCACCTTATTAATTTCATGTGCAATGAAAAGTCCCGGTGTCTCTATTGCTGTCGGTATTGTATTGTATTTTGCCACTTCAATTTTGTCAGGGATATTAACAATTGTTGTAGATAAATGGGAATGGTTAAAATGGAACCCTATTAGTATGATGAATATTATGGTTCAAATTGTTGATAAAAACATGAAAAAATTCACAAAATTAGAACTGCATGAATTATTTATTGGTAATATTGTTTATATTATTATTTTCTTAATCATCGTAGTATTTGTCTTTAAAAAGAAAAATGTCTAATCTAACTCAACACACTTTATAATTTTGCATTCCTCTACTAACCAGTGTTATAATCTACTTAACTCCCGTAAGGGCGCACTTATACGTTTGTTCCAAACGCTAGTGTAGATCCGTCATCGACCTGCGTCGATTTTTAATTTTAAATTCAAAGAAACGGCTTGAGATATTCCGAGCAGTTATAAAAATTAATTTGTGTCGAATATCGCTACTACATTCTTGAAAAAGTGATGTAGATTTTTAGCCCATAACTTTTTTTATTTACATCGACGATACGGCGTCGAAGGAAAAATAAACAGACCGTACGAAAGAAAAAGCCAATCCACTTTGTCTGGGTTGGCTTTTATTTTTATATCCAAAGACGCACTTACACACCTAAAAAAGTGTCGTACTAAAACCAAAACTCATATGTGATAAGCTAATATCCTTATTTTGCATTTTAAGGGGTATTTTATATGTTTTTTTACATAAGCTCTTAAAACACAAATGAGAGCCAAATAAAGGTTCTGTATGGACTATGATTGCCTCATTCACTCTGTTTACATAACCAATGATTATCAGAAGTTACAAAAAATGCGTCACTAGTATAGTGACGCATTTTAGCATTTTCTTTATTTGAAAAATTACTATAAATTAACTTTTTAATACTTATTATTTTCTAAAAATTCTTCTAAAACTTTATCAATTATTGATTTTATAGACGTATCTTTATCTAACGCCATTTGGTTTAGCCTTTTCTTAATATCAGTATCTACTCTCATTGTTGTACTTTTAGATATAGGTCTATAATTCTCTGTGTATTTCACTTCCGAAGTATCTATATTATCTAAAAATCCAGCCATACATTTCATTCCTCCTCAATTAATTTAATTCTACTAACTAATTCTTCATATACTTTGTTGAACATATGTATGACTTTTTTATCATGCATATCTTTATCTTTTATCCCATCAGCAGCGAACTTTTTTATTCTTTCTCTTTGATATATTTGGTGTTCAAATAATGCTTCAGAAAACGCAGATTTAGACATCTCTAATATTTGTTTATCTACTCGTCCATTTTTTTTTATTAATACTGGAACTGCACCAACTAATTCAAATGGTAAATCTGACTCTTTTTTTCTATCTCTTAGAAAATTAACAAAAGAAAGACTGCTCTCATAAGCTGATTGTTGTGTTTGAAATACCATTAAAATATAATTACTTGCGTAAACAGCATTATTAGTAAAATCTGAATTTATAGTAGGTGGCACATCTATAAATACATAATCGAAATCATAAATTTTTTCAATTTTTTCTACCACATTTTTTAAAATATATCTTTTTTTCAAAATGTCTGTTTTTGAAATAATATCGGATAAATTAGCCAAAGACGAATCAGCGGGCAATAATGATAAATTAGAAGTTAATCTAATGATACTTTCATCTATATTTCCACTTTTTAGCATATTTATGAATGAAAGTGATTCTTCTTTAAATTCTGGATAAGTTCTTTTCATAATTTGAGTAGCGTTACCTTGGGGATCAAAATCTATTAAAAGAACCTTTTTGTTATAGTTTTCAGATGCAATATAAGAAAGTAATGTAGATACTGTAGTTTTACCTACACCACCTTTAAAATTTCCAACTGTTATTATATTCAAAATAACCCTCCTACATAATTTCATTGTTCTTAATTCATTCTTATATATTCTTTGTGTTGTTTGTTACATGTAACATGTTACTGAAAAACTTTGTTTCTTTCAACTTATACATAATCTCGTTGTTCTTAATTCATTCTTATATATTCTTTGTGTTGTTTGTTACATGTAACATGTTACTGAAAAACTTTGTTTCTTTCAACTTATACATAATCTCGTTGTTCTTAATTCATTCTTATATATTCTTTGTGTTGTTTGTTACATGTAACATGTTACTGCAAAACTTGTTTCTTTCAACTTATACATAATCTCGTTGTTCTTAATTCATTCTTATATATTCTTTGTGTTGTTTGTTACATGTAACATGTTACTGCAAAACTTGTTTCTTTCAACTTATACATAATCTCGTTGTTCTTAATTCATTCTTATATATTCTTTGTGTTGTTTGTTACATGTAACATGTTACTAATAAAAAGTTACAAAATAAATTGTTTCTATAGGTATATAAGTGTTATTATTAATTTATAACAAAATAAAAAGAGCAACTATTGGTAGTAGTTGCCCTTAAATGTTTGGTAATAAAACGTTCCCCACGTTTATTTATCTACAATGTTTTGATACCTGTATTATATACTGAATTGTTACTTAGTGCAAGTATTGAAACTAGTAAATAAACACAAATATATATAAGCGTTTTATTACCTCTTACCAAATCAAAATACGGAAAGAGGTTTTTTATTATGACTGAAGAAAGATTTAATATCCAACAACAATATAGAGAAAAATTTTATCAACTGCCAAAAGTGTTTTTTACTAATGAGAAATATATGCAATTAAGTAATGATGCTAAAATTGCGTACGCTTTGTTAAAAGACAGATTAGAATTATCAATAAAGAACAATTGGTTTGATGATAATGGCGATATATTTTTCATTTTCACAAATGAAAAACTTAAAGCTATATTAAATTGTCATGATGGTAAATTAACAAAAATTAAAAAAGAGTTATCAAAAAATAATCTTTTAGAACAAGTAAGATGTGGGCAAGGACGACCTAATAAATTATATTTAATGAATCCTGAAGTTACTAAAGAAGACGTTTATGAAATCAAAAAACAAGAAGAAAACATTGATGAGACTTGTCATGACACTGAAATGCGATTTTCGCATTTCAAGAATTGCGAAAATCGCATTTCTAGAAATGCTGAAATCGCACAACAAGAAATGCGAAAATCGCACACTAATGATACTGAACTTAATGACACTGATATTAGTAATACTGATTCTAGTGATACGAATGATATGAATGATGTAAGAGAAGAAAATGTAGAAGCTACAAAACCTAATCATCCAAATCATACGAATCATTTACAACAACAATCCGATGAAGAAGCTTTAAAACATTTAGAACTTCAGGAAATGCCCGAAGATACAAAGAGATATATGAATAAATTTAGTGCTAAAGAAATACAAATCATTAAATCAGTTATTTTAAAAGCTAAGCGTTCGTTTAATGATATGTATGGTGAAGTGTATATGCTTGAAGATATGGATGATGAATTATTTACAGTACTTAAAAGATTCAAAGGTATAATGGTTAAAAAACAAGAAACTGTTGAAGCTATGCAAGGATATTTAATGCGCTCTATTTTGTCCGAATTAGAAGAAATGCGCTCAACGAATATGCGTAGAAAAAACTTTGAAAACAGGCCACTCAACGTATTTAAAACATAAAATACAAGAAAAAAGGGGGGATGATAGGCGATGAATTTTTCGTTAGTTAAAAGTTTTTTACCTCACATGACAAAAGAGGATATGAGGGTCATTCAAGTTCCGAATTGGTATTTAAGCTATTATAGACGTTTTCCAGAAAAGCTAGAAAACTGTAAATATAAGCATATCAAAGCGATTAACGATTATATAAAACAAGAAAAAGCTCATATTATTGGTATCGATTTAGGTAAATACCATTATTTAACAGCGTCAAATATAGATCGATCTTTTGTTTTTGTCGATAAACATAACACGCTCTTCCATCTTTTTAGAAAATACGAGAGACGTATTGCTAATAAGCAATATGATAATAGCGAAGCTTATTCTAAACTGAAAACAGGACTTAAAAGCCATATCAATCAAGTTGTTAAAGAAATGTTAGAACAAACGTCCAATCGTTTTCAAACCGTCTTTGCATTAGGTGATCATGGTTCAAGCCATTTATCTTTTCCTAGTTTGGTATTTGACTTGACTTATTTTGCGATTAAGCAGCGAAAAAATGAAAATGACGAAATACTGATCGTTGATGAAAGTTTCACGTCTATTGAATGTCCAATATGCCATAATAGAAATCAGTACAACAGAACTAATAAAAATAAGTTTAAATGTACAAAATGTGGATTCAGGCATCAAAATAATGATATTGTAGCTGCTAGTAATATAGCCAAGAAAGGGAAATTATTGGTATTCTAAGTATAGAGAGAAAACTATTAAATTATTAATACAAAGGGGAATAAAATGATGAATAATAAACAAAAAGCGAGACTAAAACATTACAAAGACTATGATTATCCAAAACAAGCGTATGCTTTCTTTGATCATAAAAAGGTAAAAGTTGTTTTAAATAACGAAGAATCATTTACGGGGTATATTGTTAAAGAATATACGTACGAAATATTATTAGTGAAAAGCGATGGCATCAAGGATCCAAAAGATAATGAATTAGAGAAACGTACGCTCATTCCTAAACACTCGATTGCTTATACGACCAATTTCATTCATTTACCTCAAGAATAAAGAATAATTAAAATTAGTTATATTGGTTTTGAGGGGATTTTTAGCGTGAATATAGGTCAGAATCTTTAGTTCGACCTTTATATTCATGCTGTAGCAAACGAACAAAGTGAGTGCGGTAGGCCTTTTAATATTTCACTTTAAAAATGGGAACGTATGTTCTATAATGTTTACGAGGTGATTTTTTGAAAGTGATTAATCCTAATGCACCAGATAAATATAAATATGAAATGGATTATCGTAAAATTCCACGTGAATATTTAAATGCAAGAATTCCAAAAGGGCGTGGAATGGTCAAGTGGCAAGCTTTCAAGACGGTTCCTGAACAATATGAAATATTAGAGCAATATATTAAGGATCAAAATAAAATTCCTATGTCTTTACTTTCGGAAGACCAATTAGAAGAAATTAATGAAAAAGTACATGATAAAATTCAAACTAATAGAATAGCTGAAATTAGTTATTGGGAAAATGGATATATAAGTGCTTTGAATTGTTATATACAAAAACTAGATACACTAGAAAGTATTATGCTAATCAAGCGTGTAGATAATCAATCTATTGTAAGACTTTCATTAAATAATATTGTTAGTGTTCATTGAAAGTAAAATACATTAGTGAAAGAGGTTTGATGTTATGACTAAGATTAGTAGTAGTGAAGCATATGATATGGTTTCTTTGTTTAAAGGACTTATAAGAGAAATTGCTAAAGATGAAACGCCAAAAATAATGCAAGATAAAACGTTAACTTATGACGAAAAGTATAAGAAAATAAGTGAGATAGAAAACGAATGCATTAATAGAACAGCAAAGTTTGAGGTTGTTAATGAAGAATTTGTTTTAAATCTTCATAGACTGTTAAGCTCATATAAACAGGGTGATGTTGATAGAAGACGAGCATATAGAAACTTTCTATCAGAGTATGTAAACGGTAGTATAGAAAAAACTTTTGATTTAATGAATACTGAATTATTAGGTGAATATGATCATGCTATAAGACGTCACAAAGTTTTGATTCAAACGATTAAAGAGAATAAGTAAAGCTATCAGAAGCTTTTGTTAATTTTTCGAACTTAATGTAATGATCGTATATAAAATGTCCAATGTGGTCTAGTAAAAAGGCCAAGGGATTATGTTATAATATTGGTTGAGCAAGTTGGATAGATGGTGGCTAATCTCATGAAAATGGGGTGATGCCTATGGTTTTGGTTTCTACTCCAAGAAAGGAATAGCATGTCTGATTATGAAATGCTGATGATTGTTTTAACAATCATTGGTTTAGTATTAATTAGCAATAACCAAAAAAAATAACCATCCAACTTTAGCCGGTTAATGGTTATTTCTTTAAAAAATTAATTTAGGCTACCGTCTTTCGAACGGGCTCATTAGGGCAACATGTTAGCGCATGTTGTCCTTTTCTTTACATTCTTATAATAGCATGATAATAGAAAAATGCCAAATGGTTAGTACAATGATATATTGATTTTAGCACATTCTTGGTTGTGCTAAGCTACGTGTTGAATGGTTATGAAATAAAGCGCCTAATAAGTTTGTATTAGGCGCTTTTTATTTAAAATTTGTTTGTTTTTGGGATTCTAGCTACTTTTGGTTTTTTGGCTTCTACACTATATGCAAGATAATTTTTAGTCAAGGTATGAGCAGTTCCATATTCTTCTGCAGAAAATAACATCAATAACAGTTTATTAAATTCTCTTTGCCCAATATCAATATATGCATTGCTTGGTTCTGTTGCAAAGTTAATTTTATAGTATAATTTTAACAAAAAAGGAGCGTTCTCTATGAATTATTTTAGATATAAGCAATTTAATAAAGATGTAATAACTGTAGCCGTTGGCTATTACTTAAGATACGCGCTTAGTTATCGTGATATATCTGAAATACTAAGAGAACGCGGCGTTAACGTTCATCATTCAACGATCTACCGTTGGGTTCAAGAATATGCTCCTATTTTGTATCAAATTTGGAAGAAAAAGCATAAAAAAGCTTATTATAAATGGCGCGTTGATGAGACATACATTAAAATAAAAGGAAAATGGTGCTATTTATATCGTGCCATTGATGCAGATGGTCATACATTGGATATTTGGTTACGTAAGAAACGAGATAATCATTCAGCATATGCGTTTATTAAGCGACTTATTAAACAATTTGGTAAACCTCAAATGATAATTACAGACCAGGCACCTTCGACGAAGGTGGCAATGTCTAAGTTGATTAAAGATTTTAAACTTAATCCCGACTGTCATTGTACATCTAAATATCTTAATAACCTCATTGAGCAGGATCACCGTCATATTAAAGTGAGAAAGACGAGATATCAAAGCGTCAATACGGCAAAGAATACACTCAAAGGTATTGAATTTATTTATGGTCTATATAAAAAGAACCGTAGGTCTCTTCAGATCTACGAATTTTCGCCGTGCTACGAAATTAATCACATGTTGGCCAGTTAAGGTAATACTACCATGTTAAAATGATAATTAGTTATATTTTTTCTGACTTTGCAACAGAACCTTTAATTAGATGTTTTCTTAACTGTAGGCTAACTTTATTTTCAATGAAATGTACTTAATTAAGTAAGTGGGACTAAAACTTTTCGATTTTAGTCCCATTTTTATAAACAATTATGATTCATTGTTACTACTATCAGCAATTTTTTCTTTTTAGTGGAACCAAGTATTTGTAAGCATGATAAATTACTTCTTTTTAAATTTATTTGGCTTATTCGTATTAATGTAGTTGGCATACATCTTTAACAATTCTTCTGTTTCATCTGGACTTAAATGTTCACATTCAAAATATTTTTCAAGCATGGCGCCTTTTCGAATAAGTCTATGCGCTCTTTCTTTTCTATCTAAATTTTTTAATCTATTTTTTCTTAATTCAGCTTTTTCAATTGCAGCATTTGTTTTTTTGAGATTTTTAAAATCATTCATCTTATCACTTACTATTCTGATTAATTTCGTTTTCTTTTAAATTTTCATTGTTCCTGTTACTGCCATTTTGTTCGATATCTTTATTAAATTCTTCAATGACTTCATCCATGATTGTATACAATTCACCACTAGAGTTAATCCTATTTAAATCAAGTTCGTTTAAAAGATAACCACCAATTTTATGAGATAGTTGTGCTTCTTGTTGTTTCTTTTGTTCTTTTAGTTGTTCAATTTGTTGTTCTAATTGACTTAATTTTGCAATATCGGTTTGTTTGATTTTAGACATTAAAAAACTCCCTTAGTTTATCTATATAAAGCATACCATAATTCATTGGGTAAGTCGCACATTCGTGGTATAATATAACCAGTTCTTAAGACACTGCCCATTTACATGCAAATTGAAAATTGGCATAAAAATGGGCAACCATACTGGTTGATCATTATAGTTCCCACAGGGGTAAAAAAACAGAAAAGAGAGGAGGTAAAATCATGAATAAAGGTTACTTTATGTTGAGAGTGACTAACATTAATCGAGCAACAAAAAATATCGTTGCGTCAGCGTCTTATCGTTCTGATGAAGCATTATATAGCGAACGTACAGATGAAAAAATTAAGTTTAGAAATCATACTATTAAGCCTGAAAGCATGATTTTAACTCCTCAACATGCACCCGAATGGACTAAAGATAGACAGCGTTTATGGAATGAAGTTGATAAAGTTGAAAAGAATAATGCGAAAACAAAAAATCCTAGATTAGCAAAAGAAGTCTTATTAAGTTTGCCTAATGATTTTGATAGAGAGGTACAAACTGAATTAACTAAAGATTTTATAAAAAGTGAGTTTGTAGACAAAGGAATGGTTGCTGATATTTCAATTCATAGAGATGATATAAACAACCCACACGCCCATGTTCTACTTACTCAAAGACCGTTTAATGCAGACGGTACTTGGGGGAAAAAGACAAAAACGAGAACGCAATATGATGAAAATGGCAATGCGATTTTAAATAAAAATGGTAATAAAGTTAGAAAACAAGAACGATTTGCCGACTTTGATTTCAAAGAAGTTCGTAAGCATTGGGAATTAAAATTAAATCAATACTCAGAACGTGAACAAAGTTTAAGACGATATGATAGTCGTTCTTTTGAAGCGCAAGGTTTAGAAAAAATTGCCGAAATTCCACTTACAAGAGAAGAATATAGATTAGAACAAAATGAAAGAAAACGCTGTGAAAAAGAGGGTATCGAGTACCAACCCGTTACTTATTACGGACAGAAAAATGAACAAATTAGAAGATATAATCGTGGCGAAGTATCACAATTATTTAGTGATAAAGAGAAAGAAACAAGCACAAAATGAAATTAGATTATTTATTCAAAATGCTAACGAACAAGTAAGTAAAAATGAACAAAGTTATTCTATTTTATTTGATAGATATCAACGTGATGTTGGCTATTCAGAGGCGAAAGAAACAATTAAAAATACGTTTGACAGTGCGTCTACCTTTGGTCGTAAAATTCAAAATGATTTACTTAAAAATGAAATTAAGAGACGTCAATTAAAATTCTATGCTAAAAATTATGATGAAAATTATCAGTTTAGAAAAGAAATTGAAAGTAAAGGATATAGTCAACAAGAGTTTGTTAATACTGTTGAAACTAACTATAAAGCGTTACTCAATGAGAAGAATAAATTAGAAAGTAGAGAGGAAAAACGTAAAGAGATTTATCAATCAGCTAAAGATGTTTATCTAACTGAAAGTGAAAAAAATCATCTCATTGTTCAGCAAATGTACCCTAAATCTCATCATCATTTTAGCCATGATGAAAAAGCATTTATTGTTGATGAGGCACAAAAAGGTAATATTATAAAAGCAACTCATGTTCAATACCTGTTCAAACAAAATAACAATATTCCTAATGATGTATTGCTAGAAGATACTTATAAAAAAGCGAGTAAAGATATTTTCTTTAGTCAAAAACATCTTAAAAATTTAGAAAAAGATAGCTTTGAATATAACGTTGAGTTGCCATTTATTAAGGAAAAAGAAAAAGAAATTGATAGTTATAAAGAACATATTGATGATGATTTAAGAATAGATATAGGCGATAAAAACTTTGAAAAAGTCAAAGACCAAACACCTAATGAAAAAGTTCAATTACTCATTAAACTTGAGAAATATAATCATGTCGATCAAGAAGAAGTTATCGAAAAACATATTAATCAAGTAGATAGAAATGATCATGACAATCGTATTGAACATGAAAATGAACAAACTAATCACATTAATTTACCAACGATAAATGCTAGTGACTTTCTTATGTACTATGCGAACGAAACTGAAAAGCAAAACAATATTAATCATCAGAAAAAGAAGAAGAAACAAGAGAGAAATAACCAAATGAGAAGATAGTAAGCAGTTGAAATCATACAAAGTTCATTCTTTAATAATAAGAAACTTAACCCAATGTGGTAAATTAGCTTTGGTTTAAAGAAAACATTTATATACTTAGATAAGGTACATTCTATGTATTATCACAATGTATTTTAAAACGTGTATAATTATAGAAAAACCTTGATATTATGCGATTGTTCACATATTTCAGCATAAAAAATACTAATGTTCATAAATATCGATAGAAAAAATTGAGTTTAAATATATCTTAAAGTTAGGGAGAAAAATAATTTGGAAACAAAAATTGGACATCAAATACAAAAGTTAAGAAAAAGTAAAAACATGTCTCAAGAAAAATTAGCTGAAAAGTTAGGGGTATCGAGACATTCTATTTCTAATTGGGAAAGAGAAGTAAGTAATCCCGACTTAAAAACAATTTTAGAAATCACTAAATTATTTAATGTTTCTCTAAATCAATTAATTAAAGGAGTGGAAATCATGCAAGTTAATAAATATGTTTACTCTGCATTAGCATTTTTTCTAGGAGGTTTCGGGGCTCATAAGTTTTATGTTAAGAAAAATAAAAATGCTCTTCTTTATTTACTATTTTGTTGGACGGGAATACCGGGTGTGATAGGTATGGTAGAAGGTGTTTTAACACTTATGCGTCCGAGCGATAGTGAAAACAATATAGAAATAAATTAAACCAAAAATAAAAAGCCGATGAAGATGGATTTTCTATTATTGCAATGTGGAATTGGGAACGGAAAAATTATTTTATTAAAGAGTAGTTCAACAAACGGGCCAGTTTGTTGAAGATTAGATGCTATAATTGTTATTAAAAGGATTGAAGGATGCTTAGGAAGACGAGTTATTAATAGCTGAATAAGAACGGTGCTCTCCAAATATTCTTATTTAGAAAAGCAAATCTAAAATTATCTGAAAAGGGAATGAGAATAGTGAATGGACCAATAATAATGACTAGAGAAGAAAGAATGAAGATTGTTCATGAAATTAAGGAACGAATATTGGATAAATATGGGGATGATGTTAAGGCTATTGGTGTTTATGGCTCTCTTGGTCGTCAGACTGATGGGCCCTATTCGGATATTGAGATGATGTGTGTCATGTCAACAGAGGAAGCAGAGTTCAGCCATGAATGGACAACCGGTGAGTGGAAGGTGGAAGTGAATTTTGATAGCGAAGAGATTCTACTAGATTATGCATCTCAGGTGGAATCAGATTGGCCGCTTACACATGGTCAATTTTTCTCTATTTTGCCGATTTATGATTCAGGTGGATACTTAGAGAAAGTGTATCAAACTGCTAAATCGGTAGAAGCCCAAACGTTCCACGATGCGATTTGTGCCCTTATCGTAGAAGAGCTGTTTGAATATGCAGGCAAATGGCGTAATATTCGTGTGCAAGGACCGACAACATTTCTACCATCCTTGACTGTACAGGTAGCAATGGCAGGTGCCATGTTGATTGGTCTGCATCATCGCATCTGTTATACGACGAGCGCTTCGGTCTTAACTGAAGCAGTTAAGCAATCAGATCTTCCTTCAGGTTATGACCATCTGTGCCAGTTCGTAATGTCTGGTCAACTTTCCGACTCTGAGAAACTTCTGGAATCGCTAGAGAATTTCTGGAATGGGATTCAGGAGTGGACAGAACGACACGGATATATAGTGGATGTGTCAAAACGCATACCATTTTGAACGATGACCTCTAATAATTGTTAATCATGTTGGTTACGTATTTATTAACTTCTCCTAGTATTAGTAATTATCATGGCTGTCATGGCGCATTAACGGAATAAAGGGTGTGCTTAAATCGGGCCATTTTGCGTAATAAGAAAAAGGATTAATTATGAGCGAATTGAATTAATAATAAGGTAATAGATTTACATTAGAAAATGAAAGGGGATTTTATGCGTGAGAATGTTACAGTCTATCCCGGCATTGCCAGTCGGGGATATTAAAAAGAGTATAGGTTTTTATTGCGATAAACTAGGTTTCACTTTGGTTCACCATGAAGATGGATTCGCAGTTCTAATGTGTAATGAGGTTCGGATTCATCTATGGGAGGCAAGTGATGAAGGCTGGCGCTCTCGTAGTAATGATTCACCGGTTTGTACAGGTGCGGAGTCGTTTATTGCTGGTACTGCTAGTTGCCGCATTGAAGTAGAGGGAATTGATGAATTATATCAACATATTAAGCCTTTGGGCATTTTGCACCCCAATACATCATTAAAAGATCAGTGGTGGGATGAACGAGACTTTGCAGTAATTGATCCCGACAACAATTTGATTAGCTTTTTTCAACAAATAAAAAGCTAAAATCTATTATTAATCTGTTCAGCAATCGGGCGCGATTGCTGAATAAAAGATACGAGAGACCTCTCTTGTATCTTTTTTATTTTGAGTGGTTTTGTCCGTTACACTAGAAAACCGAAAGACAATAAAAATTTTATTCTTGCTGAGTCTGGCTTTCGGTAAGCTAGACAAAACGGACAAAATAAAAATTGGCAAGGGTTTAAAGGTGGAGATTTTTTGAGTGATCTTCTCAAAAAATACTACCTGTCCCTTGCTGATTTTTAAACGAGCACGAGAGCAAAACCCCCCTTTGCTGAGGTGGCAGAGGGCAGGTTTTTTTGTTTCTTTTTTCTCGTAAAAAAAAGAAAGGTCTTAAAGGTTTTATGGTTTTGGTCGGCACTGCCGACAGCCTCGCAGAGCACACACTTTATGAATATAAAGTATAGTGTGTTATACTTTACTTGGAAGTGGTTGCCGGAAAGAGCGAAAATGCCTCACATTTGTGCCACCTAAAAAGGAGCGATTTACATATGAGTTATGCAGTTTGTAGAATGCAAAAAGTGAAATCAGCTGGACTAAAAGGCATGCAATTTCATAATCAAAGAGAGCGAAAAAGTAGAACGAATGATGATATTGACCATGAGCGAACACGTGAAAATTATGATTTGAAAAATGATAAAAATATTGATTACAACGAACGTGTCAAAGAAATTATTGAATCACAAAAAACAGGTACAAGAAAAACGAGGAAAGATGCTGTTCTTGTAAATGAGTTGCTAGTAACATCTGACCGAGATTTTTTTGAGCAACTGGATCCAGGAGAACAAAAACGATTTTTTGAGGAAAGTTATAAATTATTTTCCGAACGATATGGCAAGCAAAATATTGCTTATGCAACAGTTCATAATGATGAGCAAACCCCTCACATGCATTTAGGTGTTGTGCCTATGCGTGATGGAAAACTGCAAGGAAAAAATGTGTTTAATCGTCAAGAACTGTTATGGCTACAAGATAAATTCCCCGAGCATATGAAAAAACAGGGTTTTGAGTTGAAGCGTGGTGAACGTGGCTCTGACCGTAAACATATTGAGACAGCTAAATTTAAAAAACAAACTTTGGAAAAAGAGATTGATTTTCTAGAAAAAAATTTAGCAGTTAAAAAAGATGAATGGACTGCTTATAGCGATAAAGTTAAATCAGATTTAGAAGTACCAGCGAAACGACACATGAAAAGTGTTGAAGTGCCAACGGGTGAAAAGTCCATGTTTGGTTTGGGAAAAGAAATAATGAAAACAGAAAAGAAACCAACCAAAAATGTTGTTATATCGGAGCGTGATTATAAAAACTTAGTGACTGCTGCGAGAGATAACGATAGGTTAAAACAGCATGTTAGAAATCTCATGAGTACTGATATGGCGAGAGAATATAAAAAATTAAGTAAAGAACATGGGCAAGTTAAAGAAAAATATAGTGGTCTTGTAGAGCGATTTAATGAAAATGTAAATGATTATAATGAGTTGCTTGAAGAAAACAAGTCTTTAAAGTCTAAAATAAGCGATTTAAAGCGTGATGTGAGTTTAATCTATGAAAGCACTAAGGAATTCCTTAAGGAACGTACAGACGGCTTAAAAGCCTTTAAAAACGTTTTTAAGGGGTTTGTAGACAAGGTAAAGGATAAAACAGCACAATTCCAAGAAAAACACGATTTAGAACCTAAAAAGAACGAATTTGAACTAACTCATAACCGAGAGGTAAAAAAAGAACGAAGTCGAGATCAGGGAATGAGTTTATAAAATAAAAAAAGCACCTGAAAAGGTGTCTTTTTTTGATGGTTTTGAACTTGTTCTTTCTTATCTTGATACATATAGAAATAACGTCATTTTTATTTTAGTTGCTGAAAGGTGCGTTGAAGTGTTGGTATGTATGTGTTTTAAAGTATTGAAAACCCTTAAAATTGGTTGCACAGAAAAACCCCATCTGTTAAAGTTATAAGTGACTAAACAAATAACTAAATAGATGGGGGTTTCTTTTAATATTATGTGTCCTAATAGTAGCATTTATTCAGATGAAAAATCAAGGGTTTTAGTGGACAAGACAAAAAGTGGAAAAGTGAGACCATGGAGAGAAAAGAAAATCGCTAATGTTGATTACTTTGAACTTCTGCATATTCTTGAATTTAAAAAGGCTGAAAGAGTAAAAGATTGTGCTGAAATATTAGAGTATAAACAAAATCGTGAAACAGGCGAAAGAAAGTTGTATCGAGTGTGGTTTTGTAAATCCAGGCTTTGTCCAATGTGCAACTGGAGGAGAGCAATGAAACATGGCATTCAGTCACAAAAGGTTGTTGCTGAAGTTATTAAACAAAAGCCAACAGTTCGTTGGTTGTTTCTCACATTAACAGTTAAAAATGTTTATGATGGCGAAGAATTAAATAAGAGTTTGTCAGATATGGCTCAAGGATTTCGCCGAATGATGCAATATAAAAAAATTAATAAAAATCTTGTTGGTTTTATGCGTGCAACGGAAGTGACAATAAATAATAAAGATAATTCTTATAATCAGCACATGCATGTATTGGTATGTGTGGAACCAACTTATTTTAAGAATACAGAAAACTACGTGAATCAAAAACAATGGATTCAATTTTGGAAAAAGGCAATGAAATTAGACTATGATCCAAATGTAAAAGTTCAAATGATTCGACCGAAAAATAAATATAAATCGGATATACAATCGGCAATTGACGAAACTGCAAAATATCCTGTAAAGGATACGGATTTTATGACCGATGATGAAGAAAAGAATTTGAAACGTTTGTCTGATTTGGAGGAAGGTTTACACCGTAAAAGGTTAATCTCCTATGGTGGTTTGTTAAAAGAAATACATAAAAAATTAAACCTTGATGACACAGAAGAAGGCGATTTGATTCATACAGATGATGACGAAAAAGCCGATGTATCGGATTTTTTTTAGTGTACATGTGAATATTAAAAATGATGGAGTGATTTCACATGAACACATTCGTTTTCGGCGTGATTACAAAGCGATTAGAAGAAATAGGTTTTAATGTACACAAGGTGTTTAAAATGCCCGAAAAACAGGCACTATTTGAAGATTTGTACCATTATGTGAGATACGTTAAACCATGCAAGGCTGAACTAACAATGGTGGCATTAGATAGTGATGAATTGATTCATTACGGTTCTGTTGCAAAGTTAGATTTATAGTATAATTTTAACAAAAAGGAGTCTTCTGTATGAACTATTTCAGATATAAACAATTCGATAAAGATGTTATAACTGTAGCCGTTGGCTACTACTTAAGATACGCATTAAGTTATCGTGATATATCTGAAATATTAAGGGAACGTGGTTTTGATGTTCATCATTCAACCATTTATCGATGGGTTCAAGAGTATGCACCTATTTTCTATCAACTTTGGAAGAGAAAACATAAAAAAACGTATTATAAGTGGCGTATTGATGAGACATATATCAAAATTAAAGGACAGTGGTGTTATCTGTATCGCGCGATTGATGCAGATGGACATACATTAGATATTTGGTTACGCAAAAAACGAGATCATCAATCAGCATATGCGTTTATTAAGCGCCTTATTAAACAATTCGGTAAACCTCAAATGATAATTACAGATCAAGCACCTTCAACGAAGGTAGCCATGGCTAAAATAATTAAAGTGTTTAAGCTGAAACCTAACTGTCATTGCACATCTAAATATCTCAATAACCTCATTGAACAAGATCATCGTCACATTAAGGTGAGAAAGACAAGATATCAAAGTGTCAATACGGCAAAAAATACACTCAAAGGCATTGAATGTATTTACGGATTATATAAAAAGAACCGTAGGTCTCTTCAGATCTACGGATTTTCACCATGCCACGAAATTAGTTATATGTTAGCTGGTTAGGCGAAGACTGACACAATAAAATGGTGATTAGCTATATTTTTCTAACTTTGCAACAGAACCCTTAATTTCATAGAACGGCGAAATTAATACATGTTAGTCAGCTAATTGAATACTTACATTATAAGAGAGTAGTTAACTTTATTTTTAATTTGCACCAGAACTTTTTAATGTATTATTTCATCCTTGAATAAATCACCCCATTCGCATATTGCATAAACCACCTTATCTAGCTTGTAGCCTATAGATGTCAGCTTATACTCCACTTTTGGGGGAACTACAGAATAAATATGTCTTTCAATAATTTGGTCCTCTTCTAATTCTCTAAGTTGTCTTATTAGCATCCTTTGATTGACATGCGGCAACTTTTTTTGTAGCTCACTTAATCTCAATACTTTGTCTTGAAGTAAATGAAAAATTATAGGGATCTTCCACTTTCCTCCGATAACACATAAAGCTAAATCTTTAGAAGTGAAAAATTCTTTTCCTTTATAATACAATTTTCATCCTTCTTTCTTCTATAATATTAGAATTTACATTGTTAATGCGGAAGATTATATAATCTTCCGCATTAACTGCTTATTTATATCTATTCTAAATTGGCATGATTATTTTGCATAGTTGTTTCATCAACATCTAATTGTGTCATTAGTCCAATGACTACACTATCTAAAAAGATTTGTGATGATTGTTCAAACAAACTACCTAACGGTTGATCAGACCCAGTAGCATCGTGTTTTGTACCTGCTGGTAATTCAACTACTGTGTCTGCAATTTCACCAATTGCAGAATCTAGTTTAGTTGTTAGTAATACCACTTCTGCTTCAACTGATTTCGCTTTATCTGCTAATAAGCGAAGGTGTTCTGTTGAACCCGAACCAGAAATCACAATAAATAAATCACCTTTTTGAATTGATGGTGTTGTTGATTCGCCAATAACAAATGCTTGCTTGCCTAATTGATTGAGTCTCATTGCAAAACTATTTGCAACGAATCCAGAACGACCCTTACCTGCAACAAATATGCGTGATGCTTCAGTTACTTCTGATGCAAATCCATCAAACTCTTCATCTTTAACATGAGATAAAGTACCCTTTAACTCATCTAAAATTAATTGATAATGATTAAAAGTTGCCATCATTATTTACCTTCAATAGCGTCACGACATTGTTTAGCTGCTTCTACAGGGTCATCAGCATTTGCGATACCGCCACCAACAATTACTAAGTCAGGTTCTTCTGCAACAATTTCTTTAATTGTATCTGGTTTAATACCACCAGCAACTGCGACTTTAGAATTTTTAATTACTGATTTAACTTTACGTAAGCTATCTAATGGAGATTGTCCTTCAGCTTGTAAATCATAACCAGTGTGCACTGCAATATAGTCAGCACCCATTTCATCTAATTCTTTCGCACGTTTTTCTAAATCTTGTACAGCAATCATATCTACTAATAATTGTTTGTCATTTTTATGTGCTTCTTCAACTGCTGCTTTAATTGACGCATCTTCTGCTACACCTAAAATTGTTACAACATCAGCGCCGAATTTAACAGCTTGGCTTACTTCATAGTCTGCTGCATCCATGATTTTTAAGTCTGCTAATACTTTAGCATTGCTTATATTTTCATTTAAATGTTGAACGGCAGGTAAACCTTCATTAATCACAATTGGTGTACCAATTTCAACAATATCGACATATTCTTCTACTTTTTTCGCTAATTCTGCTGCTTCTTCTTTATTTAATAAATCAATAGCTAATTGTAATTCCACTATAATTCATCCTTTCATTAATTTATACCTTTATTTTGACATAATTATCAATAAATCAATACTGACAAAATTGGCATATAGGGAATGTCAGCTTATCTAAAGGGGGTGACTATTTTTTCAGTATGAATAATATTACACTGTAGTGTACAGTTGGAATTGTAAATATAAGACTAATAATTACAAATTTGGAGGCTTTTTAGATGACTCATATTCAATTAGATTATGGTAAGACTTTAGAATTTTTTGGAGAACATGAATTAGAACAACAAAAAGATATCGTGAAGACATTACACAAAACGATACATGAAGGAACTGGTGCAGGAAATAATTTCTTGGGTTGGGTAGACCTTCCAATTGATTACGATAAAGAAGAGTTTTCAAGAATTGTAGAAGCTTCTAAACGTATTAAAGTAAATTCTGACGTGTTAGTTGTTATTGGTATTGGTGGCTCATACCTTGGTGCACGTGCTGCTATTGAAATGCTAACATCTTCATTTAGAACAAATAATGACTATCCTGAAATTGTTTTTGTAGGTAATCATTTATCATCAAATTATACAAAAGAATTAGTAGATTATTTAGCTGACAAAGATTTCTCTGTAAACGTCATTTCTAAATCTGGTACAACTACAGAACCAGCAGTTGCATTCCGTTTATTCAAACAATTAGTTGAGAATAAATATGGCAAAGAAGAAGCTAAAAAACGTATCTTTGCTACAACAGATAAACAAAAAGGTGCATTAAAACAATTAGCTACAAATGAAGGTTATGAAACATTTGTAGTCCCTGATGATGTAGGTGGCCGTTATTCAGTGTTAACTGCTGTAGGTTTATTACCAATCGCAGCTGCAGGTATTAATATTGAAGCGATGATGATTGGTGCAGCAAAAGCACGTAAAGAATTATCTTCTGACAAATTAGAAGAAAATATTGCTTATCAATATGCAACAATCCGTAACCTTCTATATAGCAAAGGTTATACAACTGAAATGCTTATCAACTATGAACCGTCAATGCAATATTTCAACGAATGGTGGAAACAATTATTTGGTGAATCAGAAGGTAAAGACTTTAAAGGTATTTATCCTTCAAGTGCTAACTACACTACTGATTTACATTCATTAGGACAATACGTTCAAGAAGGTCGTCGTTTCTTATTTGAAACAGTTGTAAAAGTGAATCATCCAAAACATGATCTTACTATTGAAGAAGATAGTGACGATTTAGATGGATTAAATTATCTTGCTGGTAAAACAATTGATGAAGTTAATACAAAAGCATTTGAAGGTACATTATTAGCACATACAGATGGTGGCGTACCTAATATCGTTGTTAATATTCCACAATTAGATGAAGAAACATTTGGCTATGTCGTGTACTTCTTCGAACTTGCATGTGCTATGAGTGGTTATCAATTAGGCGTAAATCCATTCAATCAACCTGGTGTAGAAGCGTATAAACAAAATATGTTTGCTTTACTTGGTAAACCAGGATTTGAAGATATGAAAAAAGATCTTGAAGCAAGATTGTAGGTTATAAACTATAAAGAAATGAGAGGATACAATGTCTAGTAATATTGGAATTTTAGGTTTAGGTGTTATGGGGAAAAATCTTGCGTGGAACATCGAGGATAAGAAATATTCTGTGAGTATTCATAGTAGAGATAATAATGAAATTAATGATACTATTCAAAAGTCTCATTATCAAAAGATATATCCTGCGTATAACTTGAAAGAATTTGTAGATTCATTAGAAAAACCCCGTAAAATTTTGTTGATGATTAAGGCTGGTAGTCCTACGGATAACATGATAAATGCCTTACTTCCATTATTAGACGATGAAGATATTTTAATTGATGGTGGTAATACAAACTATCAAGATACAATTCGTCGAAATAAAACATTAGCTGAAAGTGGCGTTAATTTCATTGGTATGGGCGTATCAGGTGGTGAAGTAGGCGCTTTAACTGGTCCTTCATTAATGCCTGGTGGTCAAGAAGCCGCTTATAATAAAGTCAGTGATATCTTAGATGCCATTGCAGCTAAAGCGCAAGATGGTGCATCTTGCGTAACATACATTGGCCCAAATGGTGCAGGTCATTATGTGAAAATGGTTCATAACGGTATTGAATATGCAGATATGCAATTAATCGCTGAAAGTTATACAATGATGAAAGACTTATTAGGTATGAGTCATACTGAAATTTCTCAAACATTCAAAGATTGGAATGCTGGAGAACTCGAAAGTTACTTAATAGAAATTACTGGTGATATTTTCACTAAATTAGATGAAAATAATGAACCATTAGTAGAAAAAATATTAGATACTGCTGGTCAAAAAGGTACAGGTAAATGGACTTCTATTAATGCATTAGAATTAGGAATTCCATTAACAATTATCACTGAATCGGTATTTGCTCGTTTCATTTCATCCATTAAAGAAGAACGTGTTAATGCGTCTAAATCATTAAATGGACCACAAGCTTCATTTGATGGTAATAAAGAAGAATTCTTAGAAAAAATCAGAAAAGCATTATATATGAGTAAGATTTGTTCTTACGCTCAAGGCTTTGCGCAAATGAGAAAATCGAGCGAAGATCACGAATGGAACTTAAAATTAGGTGAACTGGCAATGATTTGGCGTGAAGGTTGTATCATTCGTGCACAATTCTTACAAAAAATTAAAGATGCTTACGATAATAATCCAGAACTTGAAAACTTATTATTAGATCCATACTTCAAAAATATTGTTACAGATTACCAAGATGCATTAAGAGACGTCGTAGCAACAGGCGTTAAAAACGGTGTACCGACACCAGGATTCTCTGCAAGTGTGAACTACTATGATAGTTATCGTTCTGAAGATTTGTCAGCTAATCTTATCCAAGCACAACGTGACTATTTTGGTGCACATACTTATGAACGTAAAGACCGTGAAGGTGTGTTCCACACACAATGGGATGAAGAGTAATATAATTACTGTTACGGAATGAAAACCAGAAACTAGCTAATCAAGTAAAAGGGGGGAACTGCTTTGGATAAAAATTTATCATCATTAATAACAATATTTGGCGGAACAGGAGATTTAAGTTACAGGAAATTGCTACCTTCTATTTTTAATCTTTATAAAAAGGGTCACTTTAAGAAATTAGTTATCATTTCTACGGGTTTAGAGGATATAAGTGATGAAGAATATAGAAGTAAAGTAAAACAAATTTTATTAAGCCAAGAAAATTTTGAAATGGTGAACTTA